>NZ_VPCP01000006.1:0-66074 GCF_013418145.1 Acinetobacter sp. YH12201
AAACATCGGACTATTTCCGGTTTTCTAGCAGGCATATTTTCATCTTTATGTGCTTATCAACTCTGTCAGAAGAATAAGCCAAAAATTCATGTCGTTAGAAATTTAGCTTATCCGTAACTAGGGTTATATAAGTGATCACTTACTGGAGCAGCGTTTTCAACTGAAGGATTATTTGGGGAGAATAAATTAAATCACTGGTTTTGTATAAATTATAATCAAGCAAGCTGAGTCGAATTCATGCTAAAATACTCGGCTTTCATCTTTGATCTAATTTTCAGATCTTCCATCATCTGCCAGCCGAGAATTGCTAGCCATGTCTACTGCTTATACCATGCAGACTGCGCCAAAAGCGTTGTTTGATTACGACAAATATTGGGCGTCCTGTTTTGAACCTGCGCCATTTTTGCCGATGTCACGCGAGGAGATGGATCAACTCGGTTGGGATAGTTGTGACTTTATTTTAGTCTGTGGTGATGCGTATATCGATCATCCCTCTTTCTGTTCTGGCATTATTGGCCGTACTTTAGAAGCTCAAGGTTTCCGTGTCGGGATTATTGCCCAGCCGGACTGGACCAGCGTGGATGCATTCCGAGTATTGGGTAAGCCGAATATTGCCTGGGGTGTGACGGCCGGTAATATGGATTCGATGATCAACCGCTACACCGCTGACCGTAAAATCCGTTCAGATGATGCCTATTCTCCAGACAATGTGCCGAATAAACGTCCTGACCGCGCGGCAACCGTATATTGCCAGCGTATACGTGAAGCCTATCCTGATGTGCCGGTATTGTTAGGGGGTATTGAAGCTTCTCTACGTCGTATTGCTCATTATGACTATTGGTCAGATAAAGTCCGTCGTTCGGTATTGATGGATTCTAAAGCCGATCTTTTGATGTACGGTAATGGCGAACGTTCGATTGTCGAAGTGATGCACCGTTTGGCCAAAGGCGAAAAAATTACGGACATCACGGATGTCCGTGGTACGGCCTTTATTGTCAATAAACATAACCGTGCTTCTAAAGCTAAATTCGTTGAAATTGCATCGAATGATGTGGACACCATCGGTCGTGTAGATCCCATTATCAACCCTTATGTGATGACGGAAGATCTGGATGGTTGTGAAATTGAAAAAGATAAAGGCAATAGTTTAAGCCAGTATCAAGGCTTCCAAAAAGAAGCGGTCGCCAATCCGATTGTCCGTGAAGGTGACAATCTGGATGCCGATACGCAAATTGTACAGCTACAACCTGCATCAAAGGCGATTAAACATAAGTTACCACCACGAGAACTGGCGGTAATCCGTTTGCCTGCTTTTGAAGAAGTGGTCAATGACCCCGTTTTATATGCACATGCCAACCGTATCTTGCATCTGGAAACCAATCCGGGGAATGCGCGTGCCTTAGTACAAAAGCATGGTGAACGTGATGTGTGGTTGAATGCACCACCTATTCCATTAACCACAGAAGAAATGGATTATGTGTTTGACCTGCCTTATGCACGTCTGCCACATCCTGCATATGGTAATGCACGTTTCCCGGCTTTTGACATGATTAAATTTTCTGTCAACATCATGCGTGGTTGCTTTGGCGGTTGTACTTTCTGTTCCATCACGGAACATGAAGGTCGTATTATCCAGAACCGTTCGGAAGACTCAATTCTGCGTGAAGTGGAGAAGATTCGGGATACCGCACCGGGCTTTACCGGCATTATCTCGGATTTAGGTGGTCCAACGGCTAATATGTACTGTTTGCACTGTAAAGACCCTGAGATTGAGAAAAACTGTCGTAAGCCATCGTGCGTATTCCCGGGTGTGTGTCAGAATTTGCATACCGACCATGCGCCATTGACGCAGTTATACCGTAAAGCACGTGCACTTAAAGGCATCAAGAAAATTCTGATCGGTTCAGGTTTACGTTATGACCTGGCGGTATTAAACCCTGAATATGTGAAAGAATTGGTCACTCATCACGTGGGTGGTTATCTCAAAATTGCGCCTGAACATACCGAAAAAGGTCCATTATCCAAGATGATGAAACCGGGGATTGGCACTTACGACCGTTTCAAACAGATGTTTGATCGCTTTAGTAAGGAAGCCGGTAAAGAACAGTATCTGATTCCTTACTTTATCGCGGCGCATCCGGGGACCACCGATTACGATATGATGAACCTGGCGATCTGGTTGAAAAAGAATGGTTTCCGTGCCGATCAGGTACAAACCTTCTATCCATCGCCAATGGCTACAGCAACCACCATGTATTACACCGGTAAAAATCCGCTGGCAAAAGTGGCGCGTTATACTGAAAATGTGGATATTGTGAAAGGTGAGAAACGTCGCCGCTTGCACAAGGCTTTCTTGCGTTATCATGATCCAAATAACTGGCCAATGTTACGTGAAGCTTTGAAAGAAATGGGCCGCTCAGACTTGATTGGTAATTCGAAACAACATCTGATTCCGAGCTATCAACCGCAAGGCACAGAAGGGCAATATCAGTCGGCACGCAAGAAAAACTCGACCTTGGCGGGAGATTCTGCAAAACGCACAGGTGAAAATACTGCACGTAATCAATCACGTAATGTTGCCAATACAAATGGCAATAATCGTCCTAAAAAAGGCCAGATCCTGACTCAACATACTGGCTTACCACCACGTGAAACTGGGGAGAAACGTCCATTTGCGGGTTCTAAATCCAAGATTAAATCTAAGCCTAAGTCAAAAGCTTGATTTTTTAAAAAAAAGGACGCTTAGGCGTTCTTTTTTTACCATTCAATTAAATAGCCCTCTAATGAAAACAGCTCATCGGAATTGTAGGACAATATTCAAAAGTAGTCTTGCATCCCTACTGTGCCTTGAGCTACAGTAATTTGGTGTCAGATAATGGATGAATCCTAGGCATAGATGTAAAAAATAAAATCAGTGCAACTTTTTGTCAGCATTTATAATGTTTTCGTCATGATTAAATGCAGTTCGTTTGCTTGAAATATTTAATAAAAATAAGCGTTGTATACTGAGGTTGATAACAAGCATCGGTGTGACACCGGAAATACTATAAAAAATTAAAGGATTAAGATGATGATAATTTATATTTTGGTCGGAAGTTTACTTCTGTTTGGCATTCTGTTGAAGGCTTGGAAAAGTCTGGAAGGTAGTGCTAAACAGCAAGATAGTGCTTTAAAACAAAGAGCTATTTTTAATATTAGTGAACAGATCACATTTACACGCCTTAAAGAAATATTGCCGCGCAGTACTGTGTTGGCTCATGTTTCATTTGATGCCTTGTTGACGACCAAATACAGCCGTACCCGCCATAAATATCGCAATATGGTGGCAGATTTTGTGATTCTGGATGAACATCATCAGGTGTTTGCCATTATTGCATTGGATGATCCCATGGCTTTACGCCATCCGCAAAATGCCCAATATCAGGATGCGCTGTTGGCGATGGCCGGGTATCGGGTGATTCGCTATGAAGATGTACCGGAATATTTTCAGTTAAGACAAGATTTTTTAATTGAAAACCCTACTGATTTTCAGCTAGATGAGTTAACAGAGGTTTCAATAAAAAAGTATGATTTTTATCCAGATTTGGGCCGAAAGAAAATCCGCCTGTTAGGTTAAATCACTATAAGCATGAATGACTGTTCATGCTTATTTTTTGGCTTTTAATTCGATGCACGAACAGCAGTGACAGTCATTTCTACCAGAACATCAGGAGCATACAACTTGGCCTCGACACAGGTACGAGGCAGGGCTTCAATATTAGCGACCCAGGCATCCCAGATTTCATTCATCGCCGCATAGTCATTTTCAATATCTTTTAAATAAATGGTCACAGACATAATTTGGCTCTTGTCTGTACCTGCATCCGCCAGCAAGCGATCAATAATTTCCAGGGTTTGCCGTGTCTGACCTTTAATATCCAGCGTGGTATCTGTAGCCAATTGACCAGCCAGATGTACTAGGTTTCCTGAAATGGCAATTTCAGAAAAGCGCTTTTCAACATGCAGACGTTGTACTGTCATAATATAAGTCCTTTATTTTCGGCATAATTGCTGCGAGCCATATCTTGGTCATACAGCCTGCAGCCAGGTAGATGGCAACATCATAATGCCATGAGCCCTTACCGTAAATCACTCATCGCGCAGTTATTGTTGGGCTATAGCTAACGCTGTACGTGCATGGAGTTAAAGTAATAGGGTAGTTATACTAAGCTATTTACGTACAGAGCTTAGGTCATTTCCTTTAAGCCTTAATGCTCAACTAAAATTATGCTATAAAACACTAATTAAAATAGGAATTTTATGAAAATAATAATTTTATTCGGCTCTATGATGCTTCTTACTGGGTGCGCTACAACTAAAATCACACCTGTACAATTAAGCCAAGGGGAAAAGATTCAAAAAGTTTGTATAAAGCATAACCCTAAAGTGATAGTTCAAAATCTAGAGGACATCATTACTTCTCGTTTGGAATATCACAATATTGTTACTCAAGTTTATAGTGGGGAAAGACCAGAACTATGTGAATATTCACTCAGGTATGTAGCATATCAAAAGTGGGATTTTTCAATGGTACTTACTCAGGCACAATTAATTCTCTATAAAAATGAAAAACGAATTGGGGTTGCTGAATACAAATTACATGCTGGGGGATTATTAAATCCTACTAAGTACAAAAGTAATGAATCCAAAATAGAACCGTTAGTGGATCAGTTAATTGGGGAAATTCAATAATGACATTTATGAAAGTTAAAGCACTGGTTATTAGCGTGCTGATTTTAACTGGTTGTGCAACAGCAGATATTGTTCCTATTGGTAGAGATACCTAGATGATTTCTCAAATGTCAGCTGGTGGAGTATTTACCAATACTTCCAAACTTAAGTCAGATGTAATTTTAAGAGCTAATGCCTTTGCCGAAAGTAAAAATAAGATCGCTATCCCTGTTGCATCCACTGCACAATCTGCTGTTCCAGGTAGACTTCCTAGTTTTGAATATCAGTTTCGATTAGTTGATAAGGATGATCCTAAGCTATTGGTAATGAATTGCGCTCTACTCCTGACAAAATAAACGAAGAAAGAACCATATTGAAGCACGCGTAAGCTTCTTAAAATTGTTTCATCTATGTATATGATTTATCTAAAGCAGAAAGTCCGCCTAGTTGCGGACTTTATTGCATTATCGCCTGTCAAAAATCTATCACTGCACTATGGTTACCACAGCAGAGACTTTTAAAATAACAGGGACCAGCAGAAGATACCGTAGCAAATCGGAGTGATCGAGAGTAGCTTGTATAAAATGCTTCAGTGCAGTAGGAGATATGCTGTTTTTAGGAATTTATAGAGATATATGCAGAAGAAATGCGAGCGAGGGACCATGCGGTTCAACAGAGTTGCCCTGTAATATTCGGATTTGATCGTCACGCCAATCACAGGACAGCATGCTAAAAGTAAAGGTGATTTTTAGCATCTCGGCGGTTACATGGATAAATGTATCGCGCCCATAGAGTACCGCAAAAATCATGCTTGTGTGTAATCAATTGGTCTAATTTCATTCTTTTGGTTGAAAAACATGCAAACTCTACCAGAGAGAAAGCTGTGACTGATCTTGCTGCTCCGAAAGCTGGTACAGCCCAACGCCAATGAGACGAAACTGAAAATGTTCTGGAATATGCATTTCAATGAGTAGCTGTTGCAGTACCTGTTCCAGTTGTTGCCGATTTTGCAAAGGCTGTTTAAAACTCTTGCTGTGTTGCAAGACCTGAAAATTTTTTAGCTTGAGTTTGGCCGAAACCCCACGTGCACAGAGTTGTTTGCGCTCTAGACGGTTCCAGACCTGATCAATCAGTCGAGGCCAAGCATTCTGGCATTGTATTAAGGTCAGGTCATCATCAAAGGTGGTTTCCTTGGAAATTTGCTGGCGTTCACGTTCAACTTGTACAGGCCGTTCATCAATACCCTGGGCATAGAGAAAAAGTCGTTTGCCATATTTGCCAAAATGCTGAACCAGCACATTTTGCTCAATTTTTTGTAAATCTCCCAGCGTTTGTAATTGCAGCAACTTGAGCTTTTCTTGCATCACTTTTCCCACACCGGGAATTTTTTTTAGCGGTAAATTCTGAATAAAATGCTGCACCTGTGAGGGCTTAATGATACAAATGCCATCCGGTTTGTTCCAGTCTGAAGCAATTTTGGCTAAAAATTTATTGGGTGCTACCCCGGCAGAGGCGGTTAAACCTGTAATTTTGAAAATATCTTCCCGTATACGCATCGCAACTTCAGTAGCACTTGGAATATTTTGCAGATTTTCTGTGACATCCAGATAAGCTTCATCTAAAGATAAGGGTTCAATCAGCGGCGTGTAACGCTGGAACACCTGATGAATCTGGGCGGAGATGGCACGGTATTTTTCAAAATTGGGTTCAATCACCACTACGTGTGGACAAAGCTTTCGGCCTTGTGCCATCGACATGGCAGAGCGCAATCCAAACTCGCGCGCAGGGTAGGACGCTGCACAAATCACGGCCCTTGGATGATGGGAAGACACGACCACCGGCAAATGCTTTAACTCCGGTCGGTCTTTGAGTTCCACAGATGCAAAAAAGGCATCCATATCGATGTGAATGATTTTTCTCATGCAGTCCCAAACTCTGCCTGTATGCGCTGGGCTTCAGTATCTCATCTTCATGGGTCAGATTGTAGAGCAGGATCAAGTGGATACGACACAGGTTGACTAAGTAAAACCAGCCGGGTGTTTTGTTGCTCCGCTGCTTGAATCAGAATCTTGAGGCTTTGCTCGGTGTGATCTGCCAGATAAGGTAAAAATTCCAAAGGCTGATCAATCGGCTGGAAAAAGTTATCCCAGTGAATTGGCATCACGACTTTATGCTTTAAGCTTCTCAGGGTTTGATCGAGATAGTGCTGCTGAAATTCTTTCGATTGGCGTGACAGTTGGGCAATGCCTAAAAATAGCGTATCGACTTGCAAGTTCCTGAGTTGATCTGGAATGGCACCAGTACCGGCTTTGACTAAAATACGATGTCCTGAATGTTCAATCAGATAGTCAAAACTATGGCCTTCTTTAAATTCAGAAAAACGGGCAGGAAGTTGCAGAGGCTGTTTAATTTCCTCACCAAGGTCATTATTGACTGCTGTTGCTGGCGTATGCTGGGAGGGAATGGTCATTACTTTGAATTGCCCAAAACTGATGAATTTAAAAGACTGAACCTGGATGAGTTGCTGTTCTGCAATATGGCCGCCACGGGCGATATTTAAGGTGCTGCTTGAACCGATAATTTTCGTATTTGGAAGTCTTTTGCCAAGTTCGGCAATATCCAGCGTATGGTCATAATGTGAATGGGTCACCAGTATGGCTTGGGTTCGCTGTAACTGCTGCTGTTGCACGATATGTTGAATGACTTGAGGCTGACTTTGAATTTTGCTGAACAGCACCTCTGCAATGGAAGGACGACTAAAGAAACCGTCAATTAAAATTTGGGTTTTGCCATTATCGAACAGTAGGGTGGAAATGCCAAAGAATTTGACCTGGAGCTTTGAAGACGGCGCTGTTTTTTCAGAGGGTGAATATTACCATTTTTGAAAATCAGACACCTGACCTGAAGGCTGCAGCAGCAAAACCATTGCAGCTACTCCAACGAGTATGCTGATGCCTACTCCCACAACAGCCAAAATCCTTTTTGATTTGCCATAAATTTCCCGTTTTTATGCAGTTTGATTTTTTATTGGGATTAGAGAAGTGGAGTTATCTTGTTATTTTTTCGGTAAATTTTCCACCTTGTTCAGTGGATAGATTCCATTGCGTTCTAAAAATCGTGTCCAGTCATCCTCATCACCATTAAACACATTTAAGTCGACGGTTTTGTTAATGCCCTTGATGGTACCCTGATTGGTATGCTGCCAGAACAGCCATTTTGGCTTGCCTTTTAAATCCGGTTTGCCTTTGTATTCACGTACCCAAAGAGGTGTTTTTATAAATTCCCCAGCCAGAATAATGTTATAGAAGGCTTTGGAGGTATAAAAAATCGGTTGTTTGCCATAATGCTGATACAGCCGGTCATGCATGACCTGAATTTCTTTTAGCAGTTGTTCCTTGGTATAGGTATTGATGCAGTTGCTGTCATATTCCAGATCAATCACTGGAGGCAAGGCATTGGCTTTATTGGGTACAGTTTCAATAAAATTTTGCGCCTGAACTTCGCCATCCCTGCATAAACGATAAAAATGATAGGCACCCACGGTGAAACCATGTTCACGGGCTTGCAGCCAGTAATCCTGAAATTTTCGATCTTTAAAATCACCACCTTCGGTCGCTTTCAGATAAACAAATCGATAGGTTTTGGGTGAAATCTGTTGCCATTGAATGTCGCCCTGATGATGCGATACGTCAAAACCTTTGACCGGATACTCCTGTGCCGAAGCAGGATTATGATGAAACACAAAAACATACAATACGATTGCAACACAGCTCAGCAACAGGCCGATGCAAGAAGCATACAGTTTGTGATGATGGTGCTTGGCAAATCGTTTATTAGACATAGATAATTTAGGCGTGATTTATCAAACACATGATAACGCGATCTGAACATTCAGACCACGTTGTTTCTGATGTCATCTGATTCTACTTAGGTGTGACGTGGAATTTGCCAGAAAATGGCTGCGGTAATCAGATTAATGCAGCCGAGGAAAATCAGTGTGGTATGGAAAGCTGTCACGATCTGCTCGCTACCGAAATAGGCGGTAAACAGGTTGACCAAGGTTCCGGCCAAAGCCACGCCGATACTCATCGATACCATCATGATCATTGACAAAAAGCTGTTGCCACTACTGGCATCTTGCTGAGGTAAATCCTTCAGGGTCAGGGTATTCATGGAGACAAACTGCAAAGAATTTAGTATGCCGAAAACAAAGAAATGTAAGGCTCTTAACCAAGTTGGGGTATCCGCCGTAGTGAGGGCAAAACTGGCAATACATGCTCCGACCAATAAGGTATTGACCAGTAATACCTGGCGATACCCAAAGCGTTGAATAATCTGGCGAATAATCGGCTTGGAAGCTAGAGAACCCAGTACTGTCGGAATCATCAACAGACCGGTAATAAATGGCTCAAAGCCAAAGGCAACCTGCAACATCAGCGGAATTAAAAAAGGTATCGCGTTGCCGCCTAAGCGGGCAAAGAAATTACCGATAATGCCTATAGCATAAATTTTATTGCTAAATAATGTACTGCGGAACAGCGCATTGTGATGTGTATGGGCATGAATGGCATAGATAATCGCTGCCAAGACACCCGCAAGTACCAGACCTATACTCCACCATAGCGATTGATGGGGGCTGGCAAAATTTTCAATGCCCAGTGAAAGTCCCACCATGGCAATCACCAGCAAGATAAAACCTGAAAAATCAAAAGATTTGACAGCAGGTTCAGTGACGTTCGGCATGGCCTTCAAGGTAATTAGAACGCCTAACAGTCCCATCGGAATATTAATTAAAAAAATCCAGTGCCATGTTGTCACTTCGACCATCCATCCGCCCAATGTCGGACCAATCAAGGGACCCATCAGACCAGCTAAACTCATCAAGCTCATGGCAGATAAAAACTGGGTACGCGGAATGACCTTGAGCATTGCCAGTCGGCCTACAGGAAGTAACAATGCACCGCCAATGCCCTGAATGACTCGATAAAAGAGCAGCTGGTTTAAACTGCTGGATAGTCCGCAGCCCAGTGATGCCAAGGTAAAAATAATAATGGCCGCAAAGTAGGTATTGCGCACACCAAAACGGTCGGCCAGCCATCCGCTTAAAGGAATACAGGCAGCGACCGAAAGCACATAGGCCACCACCACACTATGCATCTGGAGCGGATCTTCAGCCAGATTGGCTGCCATGGCGGGAATTGCCGTATTGACAATGGTGGTATCCAAACCTTGCATAAAAAAACCGATTGATACCAACAACACTAACAGGCGGAATTCAGGTTGTAGGGCTTGATGCGAAGGAGTGGCGTTCATAACAATATTAAAGTGATTTTTTACAGAGTTTAAAGCAATCCGTTTAAAGTGGTGTAAGAAAAAGTTGTGCTATCCATTATGGGATAGCACTGTCTGGAGTTCACTTTTTATGTCCTGGTTTGGACTTAAATGGCAAAGTGTTGTGGTGCATCCAGATTTTTAATGGCATTGAGAATCTGATCGGCATGATTGCAGATAATCAGTTTGGCCCGATGCTGCGGCGGTAAAAAGCCTTCACTGACCGCATGATCCAGCTGGCTCACTAGGGCATCATAAAAGCCATTCACGTTATAGAGCATCATCGGTTTTTGATGCTGATTTAACTGTCCCCAGGTGGCAATTTCCAGAATTTCTTCAAACGTGCCCAAACCACCGGGTAAAGCGACAAAAGCACTGGCACGCTTAGCCATCATGGCCTTGCGTTCATGCATGCTTCGTACAATGTGTAATTCGGTGAGCTGATGATGCGCAATTTCATAATCCAGCATAAATTCAGGGATCACCCCGACGGTTTCACCGCCACGCTGTCTGACGGCATCAGCCACTTGCCCCATGAGGCCTATACTTGCGCCACCATAGACCATGCCGAAACCCAGATCAGCCAGTGCCTGAGCCAAAGCTACGGCTTTTTCCTGATAAATTGGTTTATTGCCTGAACGTGAACCACAGTAGAGTGCAATTAAAGGTTGAGTTGTTTTGGGAGTAGGATTGTTATGTTTGGGAGTCATTTTTAATACACTGTTCATCATTATATTTTTACCATAGCATTTTATTTTTTCAGTCTCTAGCTTAACTGTTAAATATGACAGGTCGTGATCAGCCTTATACCAACCTTGCAAAGATTTGTTGAAATTGGGTGAGCAAAAAACAGCGCAGTGAGGAAAAGAGGATGAATTTCTACTTCATCTTGCTATACTAAAAATCTGTTTTCCAACAAATGAATTAACATGGGTAGTGGTTGTCCTCACTCTGAACACTTCAATGCTTCTGAAAAAAATATACAGCATGCTGTTCATCGCATATTCAGCGATTTTAATATGAACCTTCTAAAATCAGTCCCTCATCATCCTGCACAGGAGAATATCCAATGATCTTGGAATGGATGTCAGATCCATCAGCATGGATTGGACTGGCAACTTTAGTGGTTCTAGAAATTGTACTGGGTATCGACAACCTGGTTTTTATTGCCATTTTGGCGGAAAAACTGCCCCCAGAACAGCGTAATGCAGGCCGTATCGTCGGCTTGATTATGGCTTTGTGTATGCGGTTGATTTTACTGGCTTCCATTGCCTGGGTGGTGACCTTGACCCAGCCACTGTTCCATGTTCTGGATCATCCTTTTTCCGGCCGTGACCTGATTCTGCTGTTTGGTGGCGTATTCCTGCTGTTTAAAGGCACCATGGAATTACATGAGCGTATAGAAGGTGCTCAACCGCAGAAAGAAGAAAACCCGGTGCATGCCGCATTCTGGATGGTGATCGTTCAGATTGTGGTACTGGATGCCGTATTCTCTCTGGATAGCGTGATTACCGCAGTCGGCATGGTCAAAGACCTGTCGGTGATGATGATTGCGGTGGTGATTGCAGTCGGCATCATGCTGTGGGCATCTAAACCACTAATGACCTTTGTCAACAGACATCCGACCGTGGTGATTCTGTGCCTCGGCTTCCTGATGATGATCGGCTTTTCACTGATTGTTGAAGGCTTCGGTTTCCATATTCCTAAAGGCTATTTATACGCGGCGATTGGTTTCTCTGTGGTGGTGGAATTTATCAACCAGACTATGCGCCGTAATCAGGAGCGCATGGTGACCACGACGGACCTGCGTTACCGTACTGCTTCTGCCGTGATGCGTATGCTCGGGGGTAAAAGTGAATCGCAAAACAATGAAGCCGAAGATGTGCTGGCGACACGTGCCTTTGCCGATGAAGTCTTTAATGAAGAGAACGGGGTTTACCATAGTGTGCTGGTGCAAGGTGTGCTGGGGCTGTCGGAACGGCCTGTGAAATCGGTGATGACACCGCGTCCGGAACTGGAATGGATTGATCTGGATGAAGATGAAGCCTCCATTAAAGAACAGTTATTAAGCATGACCCATTCACGTTTGATTGTGGCACATGGTGAACTGGACAATATTGCCGGTATAGTGCTGACCCATAAAGTCATGAACGACTACATCGAAACTGGAAAACTGAATTTTGAAGCGCATTTACGCGAGCCGGTGATTGTGCATGAAAATGCTCAGGTGTTGATGGTAATGGAACAGTTGCGTCAGGCACCGCTGCAAATGGCAATTGTATTGAATGAATACGGTTCGATTGAAGGGCTTGCTACCCCGATTGATGTGCTTGAAGCGATTGCCGGTGAATTCCCGGATGAAGATGAATTTGAAACAGCTGCAGAAAGTCTGGAAGACGGGACTTTAATCCTTGAAGGTTCTACCGATATTCGTCATGTTTCCTTGTTGTTAAACCGTGATCTGGTAGATGAGTCTGAACAGTATTCAACCTTGTCCGGTTATATCCTGTTCCATCTGGGGCGTTTGCCGGAAAGTGGTGCCAAATTGCAGGCAGATAAACATATTTTTGAAGTGGTGACGATGAATGGCCATAAAATTGATAAGGTTCATATCATCCCGCTCAATCAAAATCAGACGGAAGATTAATTTCACCTGCACAGCTGATCTTTATCGATGTTGAATTAAAATAGCCCGCATTGTCGGGCTATTTGATTATGAGGGTCTGTTGACATTTCATAAATGGCTTGCGTTGTAGGCTAAAATTGATCAGACAAGGAATGAAATGCAAAGAATGGTGGTTCCATTTTTAAATTTCATAACGAAGTCTGGGATAATTTTAGCCACAACCCTTCGGGACTAGAGTATTTTTTGACGCTACGTCGTTGTGAACTACGCATTTAGAATGACTAAATTTTGTAGTTCACGCCTTGTATCCTCTAAAAAATATTCGTAGTCGCAAACATAGACGAAGTGTTAACAGACCCTAATCTAAGTTGGAAAAAATTGATGTCAGAAACAGAATGTCCATGTGGTCGAGGTGATTACGCCAGCTGTTGCCAGCCTTTACATTTGGGTCAGGCCAAAGCACACACTGCAGAGCAATTGATGCGTTCGCGTTATAGTGCCTTTGCCAAACAGGAAATTGACTATATTGTGAAAACCACGGCCTTAGGCCAACAACAAGCGCTGGATGTGGCAGCCATTGCCGAATGGAGCAAGGCCAATCAGTGGCTCAAGCTGGAAGTGGTTCAAGCCCAGGAAAAACTGGACAAGCACCATGCCCAGGTTGAATTTAAGGCACATTATCATGATAGTCAGCAAGCACAGGTTCATCATGAAATTTCCCATTTTGTGAAACATGAAGGGGCCTGGTATTTCCTTGATCCGACCACAAATATGCAAATCACCATGAAACAGCCGTGTATTTGCGGTTCAGGGAAAAAATTTAAGCAATGTTGTGCGCAATTTTTGTAATTTTCATCTGAATTTGCCTTAGAATAGCGCGCATCGATAACCCTCAGTGGAAGCAGGGCAATGTTGCTATTGGTCATTTATATTATCGCAATTACGGCTGAAGCCATGACAGGGGCACTGTCGGCAGGTCGGCGCAGTATGGACTGGTTCGGGGTAACGCTGATTGCCTGTGTGACTGCACTGGGTGGTGGCTCGGTTCGCGATGTACTGCTTGGGCATTATCCTTTGACCTGGGTGAAGCATCCGGAATATCTGGTGTTGACCTGCTGCGCAGCCTTTGTCACTATCCTGATTGCCAAATGGATGCGCCATTTACGTTCCATCTTCCTGATTCTCGATGCTCTGGGTTTAATCGGTTTTACTATTATTGGCTGCCAGATTGCCTTGCAGATGGGGCATGGTTTTGTGGTTTCCGCAGTTGCCGGTGTGTTGACTGGAGTTTCCGGCGGTATTCTGCGCGATATTTTGTGTAATGATGTACCCTTGGTATTCCGCCGTGAATTGTATGCCAGTATTTCTTTTGTTTCCGTGATCTGTTACTGGATTTGTCAGGATATCGGTTTCTCTCTGGAAATCACTGTCATTTCCACCTTAATCTTCGGTTTCTCTTTACGCTGCATCGCTATCTATTTTGGTCTGGAAATGCCGAAATTTATTTATAAAGATGACGATGACCAGTCCGCATCCTCCAAAGATGCTTCCTAGAATATTGCCTTAATATGATGAATGACTGACGAAATGAGCGGTCATCATCTGCAAATTGGCGTATAAAAATTAATACAATTATAAATCCTGTTGGGAAAGCAGCATGCATTCTTTCACCAAATCAGAGCTCTTGTTATGGATTTAGTCTCACGTATACAACGTTTACCGATTGGTAAATTTCACTATACCTTGCTATGGGTGATTGGTCTGGGCTGGATGTTTGATGCCATGGATACCGGATTGATTTCCTTTATTCTGGCCAAAATGGCGGAAGACTGGGCCATGACGCCGGATGATAAAAGCTGGGTGGTTTCCATTGGTTTTATTGGAATGGCCATTGGTGCAGTGTGTTCGGGAGCCCTTGCCGATCGTTGGGGGCGTAAAACGGTTTTTGCCTCAACTTTAGTGATTTATAGTCTGGCAACCGCTGCCTGTGCTTTTGCACCGAACCTGACTTGGTTGCTGGTGTTCCGTTTCATTGTAGGGCTTGGACTGGGTGGTCAGCTACCGGTGGCCGTGACGCTGGTGAGTGAATATATTCCTGCCCATGTCCGTGGCCGCTTTATTGTGCTGCTGGAAAGTTTCTGGGGTTTGGGGTGGTTGGTGGCAGCATTGGTTTCGCGGTTTGTGATTCCCGATTTTGGCTGGCATGCTGCTTTTCTGATTGGGGGTATTCCTGCGCTGTATGCGATTGTGATCTGGAAAATGGTGCCAGAATCAGTGCCTTACTTAATTAATCGGGGTCGACATAAAGAAGCGCATGCTTTGGTGAAAAAAATTGAAGCGCAATGTGGCGTGGAAGTGATTGAAATTTTTGAAGTCAAACCGGTGGCCGAAAAGCATGACATTAGCTTCTCTCAACTCTGGTCCGGCATTTTTGCCCGCCGTACCCTGATGCTATGGCTGATCTGGTTTGGTATTGTATTTTCCTACTACGGTATTTTTACCTGGCTGCCAAGTTTACTGGTCAAAGAAGGCTATACCATTGTGAAGTCTTTTGAGTATGTACTAGTGATGATTCTGGCCCAGTTGCCGGGTTATATTGCCGCGGCATGGCTGGTGGAAAAACTGGGACGTAAGGCAACATTGGCGGGTTTTATTGCCATGTGTGCAGTCTCTGCCTACTTCTTTGGTCAATCCGACAATGTGACCCAGATTGTGGTATGGGGCTGTTTGATGTCCTTCTTTAACTTGGGCGCCTGGGGTGTTTTATACACTTATACCCCAGAACAGTATCCAGCCAATATCCGTGCCTTTGGTTCGGGCTGGGCCGGAGCGATTGGCCGTATTGGTGGTATTTTCGCGCCATTTGCTGTCACCCATATAATGGTGCTCGACCATGGTTTCAGCTATGTCTTTATGATGTTTACCGCCGTTTTAATTGCCGTGGCACTGATTATCCTGCTGCTGGGTGAAGAAACCAAAGGTAAAACTTTAGAGTCGATTGGTTTATAAAATTGCTGATTTTTGGGTTGATTGGCCCTTATAAAATGGATATTTTTAGTCCATAAGACACAATTTGTCGCAGAGTGTGGGTTACTGCCCTTGTGTAGTCCGCAGCTGCGACATAGCATAACAACGTAGATACAAAAACGAATTATTTAGGATTTCACGCTTTTATGACCAGCCTTGTGCATCATGCGACAGAAAATCGTTCCGTAGCCGAATTTACTGAACAAGCTTACCTTAACTATGCCATGTACGTGATTATGGATCGTGCATTGCCGCATATCAGTGACGGTTTAAAACCAGTACAGCGCCGTATTGTCTTCGCCATGAGTGAATTGGGCTTAAAGCATAGCGGCAAACCGAAAAAATCGGCTCGTACCGTGGGTGATGTACTGGGTAAATACCATCCGCATGGTGATTCTGCCTGTTATGAAGCGATGGTACTGATGGCACAGCCATTCAGTTACCGTTATCCTTTTATTGAAGGTCAAGGTAACTGGGGTTCACCCGATGATCCGAAATCCTTCGCGGCCATGCGTTATACTGAAGCCAAACTTTCGCTTTATAGTGAAGTGTTACTGTCTGAGCTGGGGCAGGGTACCTGTGATTGGCAGGACAACTTCGATGGTTCAATGAAAGAGCCGGTGAATTTGCCAGCGCGTGTACCGAACATCTTATTGAACGGAACCACAGGCATTGCTGTGGGGATGGCGACCGATATTCCACCGCATAACTTGCGTGAAGTGATTAAAGGCACCATCGCGCTGATTCGTAATCCAAATTTAAGCGATGAAAAAGTGGCGGAATATATTCCGGCACCCGATTTACCGACCAAAGCCGAAATTATCACTGCACCTGAAGAACTGCTCAAACTGCAAACCACAGGACGTGGCAGTTACCGTATGCGTGCGGTTTATAAAATAGAAAAAAATGAAATCGTGATTACCGACTTACCGTATCAGGTGTCGGGTTCTAAAGTGATTACCCAGATTGCCGATCAGATGCAGGCGAAAAAATTGCCTTTGGTTAGTGACCTGCGTGACGAATCGGATCATCAAAATCCGACCCGTCTGGTGATTGTATTACGTTCTAACCGGATTGATGCCGAAGCAGTGATGAGTCACTTATTCGCAACGACCGATCTGGAATCCAGCTATCGCGTCAACATGAACATGATTGGTGCCGATGGCCGTCCGCAAGTGAAATCGATTCGCCGCATTTTGCTGGAATGGATCGAAATCCGTAAAAATACGGTAACGCGCCGCCTGCAATACCATTTAAATAAAATTGAAAAGCGTCTGCATATCCTGGTCGGCTTGATTATTGCCTACTTAAATATTGATGAAGTAATTCGGATTATTCGTGAGGAAGATCAGCCCAAACCGGTGCTGATGTCTCATTTCAATATTGATGAAATTCAGGCTGAAGCCATTTTAGAACTCAAGTTACGTCATTTGGCCAGACTTGAAGAAATGGAAATGCGCCGCGAACAGGAAGAACTGGAAGCGCGTGCGGCTATTATCCGCGAGCAGCTGGCCAATCCTGAATCTTTAAAAGCATTGATTATTAATGAACTTAAAGAAGATGCGAAAAAGTTTGGTGATGACCGCCGTTCGCCTATTGTACGCCGCGCCGAAGCATTGGCCATTAATGAACAGGACATGTTGCCAGCCGATCCTGTGACTGTGGTGTTGTCTGAGGCGGGCTGGATCCGTTCAGCTAAAGGCCATGAGGTCGATGCCGAAAATCTGAATTTCCGGGCCGGTGACCAATATTTAAGCCATGCCCAAGGTAAATCCAATCAACGGGTCTATGTACTGGACGATACCGGTCGTAGTTATGCACTGGCTATTAACACTTTACCTTCGGCACGTGGTTTGGGTGAACCTTTAAGTTCTAAACTTGCACCCGCCAGCGGTGTAGGTTTCATTCAGGTGTTTATTGCCGAGGATGAAGCTGAAATTTTGGCCTTGAGTTCCAAAGGTTATGGCTTTAAAACCCAGGCGAAACAACTGGATACCAATGCCAAGGCAGGGAAGTCCTTTCTGACTGTGCCTGAAGATGGCAAAGCGATGCCACTGCAAGCAATAGAACAGGCGACTCATGTGGCCTTACTCAGTTCAGCAGGCCGTATGCTGGTTGTCGATTTGTCAGAATTACCAAGCCTGAACAAAGGTAAAGGTAATAAATTGATACAACTCGAGGCGAAAGATCAAATTGTATCTATGACAATGTTGAATTTAGATGAAATAATTCAAGTAGTTGCTGGACAGCAACAATTAAAATTAAAAGGTGATGATCTTCAAAAATATATCGGTAAGCGAGGCACTAAAGGTCAACTCTTACCACGAGGATATCAAAAAGCAAATAGACTGTTCATTCAAAGATAAAACTAGCATCCCAGATATGAAATAGGCTATATATGGTGTAATTCGTGCAAATGGATGCTTTGTTGAACAATACAAAAGGAAAAAACCAGGTTCAGCAAAGAAAAAAATAGTTTAAAAACTAAGGATTAAGATTGGAGTGATAGGCATTATGGAAAAGATTTGGTTCGCTGAATACCAAAAGACAGGGATTCCAGAAACTGTAGAATTACCGGCTGAAAATACCTCATTGGTTGATGTGTTTGAGCGCAACTTCCAAAAATTTGGCTCACGTGACGCCTTTATTTTTATGGATAAAGTTCTCTCTTTTAGTGAGCTGGAAGAAGCAAGCCGTAAATTTGCAACATATTTACAAAGTTTAGGATTGGCAAAGGGTACACGTGTGGCGGTGATGATGCCAAACGTACTTCAATATCCTGTTGTCGCATTGGGGATTTTCCGCGCAGGTTTAGTGCTTGTAAACGTTAACCCGCTTTATACTTCTCGTGAACTTGAGCATCAGTTAAATGACTCCGGTTCTGAAGTGCTGGTCATTATTGAAAACTTTGCAACGGTTTACCAAGCGATTATTGGTAAAACTCCTGTGAAGCATGTGGTAGTGGCTTCTGTGGGTGATATGTTGGGGGCCTTAAAAGGTACATTGGTCAACTTTGTTTTACGCTCTGTACGCAAGCAAATCCCGGCTTGGAATATTCCAGGACATATCCGTTTTAACGCAGCAATGTCAAAGGTAAATCCAAGCAATTATAAGCGTCCAAACCTGACTTTAAGTGATACAGCCGTACTTCAATATACGGGTGGTACCACGGGTGTTTCTAAAGGTGCTGAACTGACTCATCGTAACCTAGTTGCGAACATGTTACAGTGCGATGGTATTTTCCAGAGTAAATTTGGTGCTCAAGATGGGCAACCGGATGACCGTATTTTCTGTGCTTTACCACTTTATCACATCTTTGCATTCATGGTTTGTGCGCTGTATGGCATGTATAAAGGTCAGGCCAACGTGCTTATTCCAAACCCGCGTGACCTACCTGCGGTAATGAAAGAATTGCGTAAATACCAGCCATCATTCTTCCCGGCAGTGAATACCTTGTTTAATGCATTGGTGAACAATGAAGAATTTAAACAGCTTGATCATAGCAAACTGAAAATGGCTATGGGTGGTGGTATGGCGGTATTACCTTCTACTGCTGAAGCATGGAAGAGAGTTACCGGTACCAATATCATTGAAGGTTACGGTTTATCTGAAACTTCACCGGTTGCAACAGCCAATCCACCGCAATCCACTGAATTTAGCGGTACCATTGGTATTCCATTACCACTGACTGAAGTTGCAATTTTGGATGATGACGGCAATGAAGTGCCGCTTGGCGAACAGGGCGAAATCTCGATTCGTGGTCCACAAGTCATGAAAGGCTATTGGAACCGTCCAGATGAAACTGAAAAAGTGATGACCAACGGTTTCTTCCGTACCGGTGATATTGGGATCATGGATGCTCGTGGTTATATCAAGATTGTCGATCGCAAGAAAGACATGATTCTGGTGTCGGGCTTCAACGTTTATCCTTCAGAAATTGAAGAAGTAATTTCTACGCATCCTAAAGTATTGGAAGTTGCTGCGATTGGTGTGCCGGATGAAAAATCAGGTGAAGTGCCTAAACTATTTGTGGTGAAGAAAGATCCGTCACTCACCACAGAAGAAGTGCTTGCTTTCGCTAAAGAGAACTTAACAGGCTACAAACGCCCACGTTATGTTGAATTTATAGATGAATTACCAAAGTCCAACGTAGGTAAAATCTTACGTAAAGACTTGCGTAAAACTGCATAAATGCTGCAATAAAAAAGCGCCGATCACGGCGCTTTTTTATTTGGAAATAGGCCAGGCTTTAATCTTTCAGCATCCATCGATCAATATAGGGACGTGCTATCCCGGTAATCCATAGAAAGGTCGTGATGCTACCGAATTGATAGATGTATCGCTGTAAATCAAATGCACCAAAGCTATATAAGTTATCAAGCAAACAGTAGAATGCAACGACTGTGGTCCATATCCAAAGGGCCTGACGTTTAATTCCCACCATCCAAAGCGCGAGAATTGAAATAACAATGGTAAAAATAAGGGAAAGCCTATTAAAATTGGCACACACGACTGAAAGTAAAAATCCCGTAATAGGCAATACGACTTTGAATACCCGATCCACTTTAAGTTGATGCTGGCGCTGCTTTTCGAGTACATCAAACATTTTTTCTTGATCAGGATTGATCATTATGGATCCTTATTGCTCATTTATAAAAACGCTATAATTTACAAAAAATATTGCGAAAACACCATGCTATGATAGGCAGCATAAAATTTTAATGAGAAAAGTGAGATGCAAAGCATTAGCGGAATAATCTATCTCATCTTAATCGCATGTTTATTGCCCTATGTTTTTACTGCAATTGCAAAAAAAACAGCAGGTTTTAAAGCACGAGATAACCAGAACCCGCGTGAATTTCTGGCTAAAACTACTGGTTTGGCCGCCCGTGCCAATGCGGTACAACAAAACAGTTTTGAAAGTTTACCCTTATTTATTGCTTCCATTTTAATGGCAGAATATATGGTGATTTCTCAAACCGTAATCATGACTTTTGGTATTGCCTATATTGTACTCCGTATTTTCTACGGCATCTGCTATTTAGCCAATTGGGCCACTTTGCGTTCCATTATCTGGACCTTATCCTTACTTTGCCCAATTTGCCTGTTGCTACTGGTGATTAAATTAACCACATGAGGCCTGAGAAGGTGGAAATACATATTTTCACCCAGCAGATGTATAATCGAAAAGTTATTTAATACGCAAAAACCGTTATAATCGTCGCGGTTTAAAAAAGATTTAACTTGTTAAAGAGTGATGCTATGAGCTACAGCAATATCCCAGCGGGTAAAGATGCACCAAACGACATCTATGTAATTATTGAAATTCCTGCAAATGCAGCACCAATCAAATATGAAATCGACAAAGATTCTGATGCATTATTTGTAGACCGTTTCATGGGTACTGCAATGTTCTACCCGGCAAACTACGGTTATGTGCCAAACACATTGTCACTTGATGGTGACCCACTTGACGTATTGGTTGTGACTCCACACCCGGTTGAACCAGGTTCAGTGATTCGTTGCCGTCCTGTAGGTAAATTGAACATGGAAGATGATGGTGGTGTTGATGCGAAACTGGTTGCAGTACCGCACGACAAATTAACACCGATCTATAAAGACGTTCAGGAATATACCGATCTTCCTCCGCTTTTAATCAGCCAAATTGAACATTTTTTCCAGCACTACAAAGACTTAGAGCCAGGAAAATGGGTGAAGTTAAGTGGTTGGGAAGGTGCTGATGTTGCTAAACAGGAAGTGCTTAGCTCAATTGCAGCTTATGCAGAAGCAAACAAATAATTGTTTGTTTCGAATTTAGCCTGAAAGGCTTAGATAAAAAAACCTGCACATTGTGCAGGTTTTTTTATCTCTTGAACTTACTGTGAATTAAAATAATTTCACAGGAATATCAAGGAAAATACGCCATTCATTGGTATCACCAATGTAATTACTTTGATAATCATTGCTTGCACGGTAGTAAGAATTACGTAGGCGAAGGCTAGCATCTTTAGCAAAACCACTTTGAACAGTATATTTCACCTGGTTAAAGAACTCGCGTTCTTGAGCATTGTCACTGATCATTGTTCCTTTATTATCAGTTGCTTTGATATCCCAACCGTAAACGAACGCTGATGTCCAGGTTAAACCAGGAACATTCATTGCACCAAAGTCATAAGTATATTGAATTTGCGCTGATTTTTCGTCATTACCAATAAAGTCTGACAGATAAGAGTTTGGCATGTAAATGGTTTGATGACCATCACCCACACCTCGACCTAAACCATAGTCATAACCAGTATTGCCTGAGTTTTGCTGGTAAGCCAACATGACATTATGCGGACCTTTGTTATAAGTACCAGAAACTGCCCAAATTGAGTTTTGGTAATTACCATCAGCTGGACCAATGAATGAATATAAGTTGCTATTGGCACCACGATCCCATTCAGTATGATAGCCACTGAAGTCATAAGTGAGTGAACTGTTGTTGGCAAGACTTTGCTTAAAGTTTACATTGGCATAATGGCGTTCTAATTTATCTTTAATGTCTACACCGTAGTATGCAGTATTTAAAGCATCATTCACTTTATATTTAGCACCCCATACCACAGCACGGTCTAGTTCATTACCATCTGAATTGATCTGGTCTGAATACTGGTTTTTAGTGAATTTACCTGCGGTTAGTTCCAGACCTTTAATTTCACGGCTTGTTACAAGGAAGCCGTCGAAATATTCAGGAACTAAACGGGCTGTATTGCTGGCTAATACAGGCAAGTCTAAAACTTGAGTACCATAACGTACATCAGTATTAGATACACGTGCTTTTACATTGGCACCACCACGGGTCCAGTGATCATAAGTATCACCTGCACCTTTAGTGAGTTGACCTTGACTGTTTAGGCCAGTTTCACGTGGAATCATGCCATTACCGGCATGTTTATTTTCGCCCAATTTAAATGAAGCATCACCCACGACACCCACACCAAAACCGATCAGGCCTTGAGTGTAGCCGGAATCCAGGTTCACAATTGCTGTTTGAGCAAAAGAGCTTGTGTCATCTACGCCATTTTTTTTGTCACGGCTTAAATAGCCTGTACGGAACAATACAGAACCTTCTGCATCTTCAACAAAGCCTTTCGATTCGCTTTGCTCGCTAGCATATACAGTTGAAATTAAGGCAGCTTGAATTAAAACTGCTAAGGTAAGTTTTTTAGCTTTTTGCATTGGGAGAGAGCCTTATACAAAATGGGAGAAGAAATTGGCAGAATTGTATACGTAATGTATCGCAAAAAAAGCTTTTTTTAATACATTTTATTTAATTAAAGTTATAACGTATTCAAATGTAAATTATACCTTTTGGTTAACAAAATATTAAAAAATTATTATTTGTGTAAATTTTTTTACAAAACAATATGATATTTTAACTCTAAATAAATTCTGGGCTAATGCCGATGCCTCATTAAAAATTGATAGGGAGTTGTGGTTTTGAAAAATGCTATTTTAGCATCCTAAATTTTGATATCAGGCCTAAAACATGGCTTTTATCAACCAGTGATATCAGCAGAAACACCTCTTTATAATGATTTAATTTTTAAAAAAGTAGCAAAATCAGCTGACTTTTGGCTGAAGTAATTAGACATTCTGGTCAAAAAATTAGGCTTACATGTCGATTTTTTTTGTTCAATAAATATGCTTTAAAATGATCAAAAAATTGACCAAAAATTATAGATAAATTTTTAATTATTGTTGTTCAGTTTATCATTGGGTAAAATATTAATCATTCCATAGTCGGAATAAATTCTGCTAGGTCCAGATAAAATTGTATTATTTTTCGCGCAATAAGTTCCTGATTTATATGAGTCGAAAATACGGTCTGATTATCAGCAAAAAAGTCCATGCGATGCTTTTGTGCATAAAATGTGGGCAGTGAGATAAAAATAATGATCTTTTTTAGCTATCAGTAGGGCATAGGTACATAAAAGCTGATTCATCCTTGGTTCCGCAGCTATTGTCCAGTCTATGTCAGGACTTTTGAATAATCGTGTGCAGATCAAGATGAAGGTTTTAAACAGAACTTTGCAGGAGCTGCTCATGCTCCCGACATTTACTGCGATGCATGCTTAATATGTCAGTAAGTCAAACATGGCCAATATTGTTTGATTAAAACTTGAGAAGGTAGCAGCTGATTTTGATCCAGATTTTTGAGCCGGTGGATTGGGGTTTTAACTGGCCGATTTTAGCCAGAGAAGGAGAGAGATGCATAAACAAGCGTACAGTGAATATTTTTTGTGCACTTTTTCTAGGCATTTTTAGCTCTACCGGAAAAAACAGTCTCAAAATAAGGCAGGTTGTAAATAAATATTTAAGCCGTATTAGCATGCAGACCATCTAAAAGAGAGAAAGCTATCAATCTGGTAAAGCTCGAAAAATGACTAGGTTTTGTTTTTATTTTTAAATAATAAATTTATAAATATCAATATATTAATATATTATTGGTGATTTGCGGGCTAAAAATTACTGTGTTGTTTTTTAAACTGGCATAGCAATTGCTGATATCTCTTGAATCCATAAAAATCTGTCGGGGATCTATAAAATGCTTAAAAAATTATTTGCTGTGACCACTTTAGCTACTATGTCAGGTGCTGTATTTGCTGCAGATGCTCCTGCCTTACCTTTTGGCCTGTCTTTTAGTGGTAGTGCAGCCGTCACTACAGACTATCGTTTCCGTGGTGTGACTCAAACGGAAAATGATCCAGCCGTACAAGCAGGATTCACGCTAGCTCATACTTCAGGGTTATATTTTGGCTTGTGGGGTTCCAATGTGAATTTTGGCAGCGGCACACCTAGCCTGGAACTAGATCCATCGCTTGGCTATGCCACCACGCTTGAAGCTTTCAGCAGCAAACCGACAGTAGATGTTGGGGTGGTGTACTATAATTATCCAAGTGCCAGCGATCTGAACTGGGCAGAATTATATGGCAAATTAGGCTTCAAAAGTGTGATTGCAGAAGGCGATAGCATTTTAACCAATCTCAATTATACCAATGACTATGCCGGTGCAGATGCAGACAGCTGGAATGTGAATGTGGGTTATTCAGTTCCATTTGGTTCATCAGGTTTTGGTGGGGTCGGCGCTGTAGGCTATACCGTTGTAGATGAAGACAAATATACCTTTAATGGTGATGATAATTATGTAGACTGGAAAGTGGGGGTAACGTATGGCTTTAAATCCATTTCAGGTGCCAGTGCTGAACTGGCAGCTGTAGGCACCAATATTGATACTAATGGTTTATCGGATGTCGCAGAACGTGCGGTGGATACCGGTGCGGTATTTACCCTTACCAAAACATTCTAATTGTAATTTCAAAGCATTAAAAAACCTCCAAAGCATGACTTTGGAGGTTTTTTTATAGGTCAGGATCTGATGTGCAGGCTGTTGCAGAAAATGCAGCGCGGATCAGCACTGAATTGATGCCGTGTTATGACTATCCAGGTAAAAAAAGCTAGCCAAGGTATTGGCAATCAGGTATTCGCTATCATTTGAACCGGGCTGACCTTTAAATGTCTGTTTAATCATTTAGCCCATCTGTATGGCATCGACAAGACTTTCAGGATGGCAGAATAAAGTTTCGCATCTAGTATTAACCCTGTTGTGCCCGATAGGACAGCGCTTCAGTTAAATGCTGGCTTTGAATGTCAGTATGTTGGGTTAAATCGGCAATGCTTCGCGCCACACGTAATACCCGATGATAAGCCCGGGCAGACAGGTTTAAGCGTTGCTGGGCCATTTCCATAATTTTCTGTGCCTGCGTATCAAGGCAGGCAAACTGTTCCAGCTGTTTGGGACTTAAAGCATGATTCAGGCATTGTTGTCGCTGGATTTGTAAATTATAGGCTTGAATTACCCGTTCCCGAACCGTGTGTGAGTTTTCAACTGGTGTAGTTGCCTGTAATTCATGGGCTTGTAAAGGCGGCACATCGATATGCAGGTCAATCCGGTCCAGGAGGGGGCCTGAAATCCGGTTTTGATAACGTTTAATTGCATCTGGGGAACATTGACAGCGGATATCCTGATTAAAAGCATAACCACAAGGGCAGGGATTCATTGCGGCAATGAGTTGAAAGTTGGCCGGGAAGGTAATTTGCCTGGAGGCACGGGAAATCACTATTTCCTTGGATTCGAGCGGCTGTCTTAATACTTCCAAGACCTTGCGATCAAATTCAGGTAGCTCATCTAAAAATAATACGCCCAAATGAGCCAGCGTAATTTCCCCCGGTTTGGGATGTGAACCCCCTCCCACCAAGGCAATTGCGGAAGCGGTATGATGTGGCGCACGAAAAGGGCGCTGCCCAAAGGGATGTGAGCTATTGGCAATCGAGTAAATACTGGCTACTTCCAGATTCTCCTGCATGTCCAGAGGGGGCAAAATGCTGGCCAGCCGTGAAGCCAACAGTGTTTTTCCTGTACCGGGCGGGCCTTTAAACAATAGTGAATGTCCACCAGCGGCAGCAATTTCCAAAGCCCGTCGCGGGCGCAATTGACCTTTGATATCGACTAAATCAAATTTGTACTGATTGATTGGATTGCTGCTAGGGGCTTGATATTGCTGAAGCGGATGTTGTCTGGATAAATGTTCACAGACATCTTTTAGATGGTGGGCAGCAAATACTTCAAAATTGGGCAGTTGCGAAGCATCTTGGGCATTCTGCTGCGGCAGAATCAGTTGATGTCCAGACTGCTGGCAGGCAATGGCAATGCTTAAAATACCGCTGATGGGACGAAGTTGACCATCCAGGGCCAGTTCACCAATAAATTCCAGCTGATCTGTCGCATTTTCAGGTAGTTGGCCTGAAGCGATTAAAATCCCCAAAGCAATGGGTAAATCCAGGCGCGAGCCATCTTTGGGTAAGTCTGCAGGCGCTAAATTGATGGTGAGACGTTTGGTGGGGAATTGGAAACCACTATTAATAATGGCAGAACGTACCCGGTCTTTACTTTCCCGAACTGCTGCTTCAGGCAGCCCGACAATGGTTAAAGAAGGCAAGCCCTGACTGACATGAACTTCCACTTCAATTAAAGGTGCATGAAGTCCAAGCAGACCTCGAGTGTAAATTTTAGCAAAAGACATTTATTATTGTTCCATTATGGTGCGTTATTTTTAATCGTTTTTGGTCTTTTTATGCACTAAACAAGTGCTTATTTATTGTTCTTGATTTTAATTTCTAAAGCTTCAACCTGTTTAAGCAGTTCATTCAAGCGCAGGTTGGCATGATTTAATGCAGTACGTTGACGTTCAATTTCTTCTTTGGAAACCAGATCCATCTTGCTGACTGCTTCATTCAGTAAGGCGCGTAAATTATGCTCAACATCTTTTTTCGGTTGATCGAGCTGTTCCATTATGGCTTGTAATAAGGTTTCAATCATTGCAGTACCCATATAAGGATGGAGAAGTGGCGTTAGTGTAACATTGCTGCTACTTGGACCATAGTCCCACTCGACCGGATATAGCTTTATCCGATGTTTAAAATCGTTAATTTTATAGTAAAAATGTCTAGTTTCTGGAATTCAGACTACATGTAAAAGGATAAAATAGGTTATAAAGAAAACTCGTGTCAAAGTTTCTATTTCCCCCAACCTTAGAATTTTTGGCACGGAATTTGAACATAAAACCTTACTGGTGAAAGAAGCCGAAGGAAAACAAACATGAAGCTCGTAACTGCAATTGTAAAACCCTTTAAATTGGATGATGTGCGTGAAGCACTCTCTGACATTGGTGTTCAAGGGATCACCGTAACTGAAGTCAAAGGCTTTGGTCGTCAAAAAGGTCATACTGAACTTTACCGTGGTGCAGAATATGTTGTTGATTTTTTGCCTAAAGTAAAAATTGAAATCGCCATTAGCGATGAAATGGTAGATTCGGTCATTGAATCGATTACCCGTGTAGCAAGTACAGGAAAAATTGGTGACGGTAAAATTTTCGTTACTAATTTAGAACAAGTCATCCGTATCCGTACCGGTGAAACAGGTGCAGATGCTGTTTAATTTGGCATGAAGTTTGCTGAGTAGCTAATAACTCACAAAACTAGGTTGGGGGATACGAATGAAAAAAATGCTTATTGCGCTGAGTTTATCTGGCGCACTTTTAGGTGGTTCTGTTGCATGGGCTGAAGAAGCGCTAACAGCAGCATCCACTCCTTCTGAAAATGTAGTAGTCACTGAAACTACTGATCCATCTTTAACAACAAATTCCGAATTGGCTGCAGCCCCTGCTCCAGCTGAACCAGCAGCACCTGCCGAAGAAGAACCAAAATTAGATACAGGTGACACGTCATGGATTTTAGTGTCTACAGCTCTGGTTTTATTGATGACCATTCCGGGACTCGCATTATTTTACGGCGGTATGGTTCGTAAGAAAAACGTACTGGGCACCATGGCACATAGCTTTGTTGCGGCAGCCGTTGTCAGTATTACCTGGGTGGTGATTGGTTATACCCTGGCCTTTGGCAGTGGCAATGCTTTTATTGGTAACCTGGATAAAATCATGCTATCCGGCATTACCACAGATGCCTTAACCGGAACGATTCCAGAAATTCTGTTTGTCATTTTCCAAATGACATTTGCCATCATTACTGTAGCCATTATTACAGGTTCGATTGCAGAACGTATGAAATTTGGAGCTTTCGTTGCCTTCATTACCATTTGGAGCATCGTGGTTTACGCGCCAATTACCCACTGGGTATGGGGCGGCGGCTGGTTAGCGAATGATGGCGCACTCGACTTTGCTGGTGGTACGGTGGTTCATATCAACTCGGGTGTTGCAGGTCTGGTTGCTGCTTACATGCTGGGTAAACGTATGGGTCTGGGCCGTGAATCGATGGCTCCGCATAACCTGACTTTAACCGTAATTGGTGCAAGCCTGGTATGGGTCGGCTGGTTTGGTTTCAATGGCGGTTCTGCACTCGGCGCAAACGGTTCAGCAGGTTATGCATTGATCGTAACCCAAGTTGCAGCAGCGGCAGCAGCCATTGCCTGGTTGATCACTGAAAAAGTGATTCGTGGTAAAGCTTCTGTATTGGGTGGTGCATCTGGCGCAGTTGCAGGTTTGGTGGTCATTACGCCGGCAGCAGGTTTCGTGACTGTAGGCGGTGCATTGGCGATGGGTTTGATCGGTGGTGTGGTGTGCTTCTGGGGTATTACAGCGCTTAAACGTGCACTGAAAGCGGATGACTCTCTGGATGCCTTTGGTCTGCATGGTGTAGGTGGTATTGTCGGTGCAATCCTGACTGCGGTATTTGCCAGTGAATTCATTATGGGCGATAAAGTGCCGACAGACATGATGCATCAATTATGGGTGCAACTTGAAGGTGTACTGGCAACCATTGCTTACTCTGCAGTATTGACCTTTATCATTCTGAAAGTGATTGATCTGGTCATCGGTATCCGTGTTGCGAGTGATGACGAACGTATGGGTCTGGACCTGAGTCAACATGGCGAACGTGTAGAATAATATAAAAACCCAAAATCAATATATTGTGTAAAACAGCCCGTCAGGGCTGTTTTTTTTCCATATCTTGCGTAAGTCTCTACAAAGGGCAGAATTTTTGCTACACTCTGAATCCGATTTGATTTGTTCAATTAAACCGCTATGCACTGTCCATTTTGCAACGCTGCAGATAGTAAAGTGATCGATTCGCGTTTGGCTGCTGAAGGTTGCCAGATTCGCCGACGTCGTGAATGTATCAGCTGCGGAGAACGTTTTACCACCTTTGAAACCTATGAAGTGGTGATGCCCCGGGTGATTAAATCTGATGGTAAGAGTGAACCGTTTGACGAAGCAAAAATGCGTCGTTCCCTGATGCATGCTCTGCAAAAAAGGCCGGTGACCCAGGAACAGATTGAAACCGTACTCAGCGATATCCAGTTGCAAATTCGTCGTTTAGGTGAGCGCGATGTAAAATCCCGTACTATTGGCGAAATTGTGATGCAGGCTTTATTTGCCCTTGATCATGTCGCGTATGTCCGTTTTGCTTCAGTCTATCAAGACTTTCAGGATGTTGAAGCCTTCCGTCGTCAAATTGAACAGATGCAGCAGCGCGAACACTAAATCGAACACTAAAATTATATTTTCCAAGAGTCATGCAATGTCCGAGTTAAAACAAGATTCCATTCAGCCAGATCAGCTCTGGATGCAGCGTGCAATCGAATTGGCACGACTTGGACAATATTCCACTAAACCCAATCCTAATGTCGGCTGTGTTATCGTCAAAAATGGTCAACTGGTCGGTGAGGGCTTCCATCCGAAGGCCGGACAACCGCATGCAGAAGTATTTGCCATGCGTCAGGCCGGTGAGCAAGCCAAAGGCGCAACAGCTTATGTCACTTTGGAGCCGTGTGCGCATTATGGCCGTACACCGCCGTGTGCCAAAGGTCTGGTCGAAGCTGGAATTGCAAAAGTGATTGTGGCCTGTCCGGACCCGAATCCCTTAGTGGCGGGTAAAGGCGTGCAGATTTTAAAAGATGCCGGTATTGACGTCAGTGTTGGTATTTGCGAACAAGAAGCAGAAAAACTCAATCTGGGTTTTTTAAAAACCATGGCCACTGGCATGCCTTATGTGCGTTTAAAAGTCGCTTCCAGCCTGGATGGTCGAACCGCCATGGCATCGGGTGAATCGAAATGGATTACCGGAAGCGAGGCCCGTCAGGATGTACAGCACTGGCGTGCCATTTCCGGTGTGGTGATTACTGGCATTGAAACGGTACTTGCCGATGACTGCCAGCTGAATGTGCGTCAGCTGAATGGCATTGCAGATATCAGTACGATTGTGCAGCCCAAACGTCTGGTACTGGATCGCCAGGGACGTTTGCCGCTGACTGCAAAAATACTGCAGCAGCCCGAAACGCTCATGGTGATGGGACCGTTTCGTCAGGAACTGGCCGATTTGGGCGTGCTACAATTGCCAGTACAGCCTTTAAAAGACTTGCTACAGACCTTATCTACCCAACATCAGGTTTATGATGTGCTGGTGGAAGCAGGGGCAACATTATCCACGGCCTTTTTACAGGCACAGCTGGTGGATGAAATGATCAGCTATGTTGCACCGACCTTTTTAGGTCAAACCGCTCGTGCGATGTTTAATGCGGAATTCGACCGTATGGCAGAGCAACTTCGATTTAAGCTCATCGACCTGGTTCAAGTCGGGAATGATGTGCGCTTAAGGTTAATCCCTTCTCAAGAGACAGTATGAATTCAGAGTCTTCGGTTTATCATAAACGTCGTCATTCAGCACGTACTACAGATGAATACCTTTTCAACCAGCTTGTTCCGTATTTAGGCAATAAACGCCGGTTACTGCATCTGATTTTGGAAGCGCTTGAGAGTACGGGAACCTTAAATAATCATAATGGTCGTGCGCCAATTTTTGCTGACTTTTTTGCCGGTTCCGGCGTGGTTTCGCGTCTGGCGCGACAAAATGGCTATCGGGTCATTGCCAATGACTGGGAACCCTACAGCCATGCGTTAAATAGCGCGATTTTGTCCTGTGTCGAAGCACCAGCATTTAAAGAGCTGGGGGGTTATCAAAAAGCGATTGATTATCTGAACCGTTTGCCGGAAGTCAAAGGCTGGGTGACGCATAACCTGTGTCCGCGCAATGACGAAATTTATGATCCGACCCGCGACCGTCTGTTCTTTAAACGCCGTAATGGCATGCGTATTGATGCCATCCGCCAGCAGATTGCCACCTGGCAGGCACAAGGTGCGATTGATGATGTGGAAATGTCGGCATTACTGGCTCCCTTGCTGTATTCCGCCAGTTTCGTCAGTAATACTTCTGGGGTATTTAAAAGTTTCCACCATGGCTGGGGTGGTAAAACCCAAACGGCTCTGGAACGGATTGAATCCTTACTTTGGCTGACCCCAAGCCGTTTCTGTGAAATCGGCGACCCGAAAAAACCGGCCGCGGAAATGTGGTGTGTTGATGCCCAGCATCTGGCCAACCAGATGAGTCATTTTGAAGTCGATATCGCTTATCTGGACCCACCGTATAACCAGCATGCCTATAGCAGTAACTATCATGTGCTAAATGCCTTGACGCTGTGGGATCAGGTAGATTTGCCGAGTCCAGACACCAAAGGCTTTAAAAGCGGGATTGACCGGGCATGGCGTAAAGAACGTCCGAGCCAGTACAATTCTTCCAAGCATGCCAAAGAAGCCTATGAAAAATTATTGGCAACCATTAATGCACGTTATATTCTGACCAGCTATTCGACCGATGGTAATATTGAAGCGGGCGATTTGCTGCAGGCTAACTTGAAGCGTGGTCGCGTCACCTTGCTGACCCAAGATGTACCGCGTTACCGGGTGAGCAAGCAGCGCCAGTCAGAACGCGCACGTGTGCTAGAATTTATTGTCATCACCGATACCCATGCCAAATCGGGTCCGCCATTACGTCAACTCTTGGGTCAGCTGTATCATTTTGCTGAGCTTGGCGGTGTGGATACGACCGGTGTAAGTACGCAACTGGCATTGTGGTAAAACAACGACAGAATTAGAGAAAAAGTTATGTTTACAGGCATTATTGAAAGTCTAGGTAAAGTAGAAAGCTTGCAAAATGTGGGTGGTGATGTGCGTCTGCGTATTGGCACCGACCTCGACATGTCTGATGTGCATTTGGGCGATTCGATTGCCACCAACGGGATCTGCCTGACTGTGATTGAATGGGGCGAAAACTGGTATGCTGCTGACGTTTCACGTGAAAGTCTGAATCGAACTACTTTAGGTACCTGGAAAGTCGGTCAGCCGGTTAATGTGGAAAAAGCCATGTTGCCAACCACCCGTTTTGGTGGACATATTGTCAGTGGTCATGTCGATGCAGTGGGTGAAATCACGCTGGTACGTGAAGATGCCCGTTCCATTTATTATGAGGTAACGGCTCCGGCTGAAATTGCCAAATATCTGGCAGAAAAAGGCTCGGTCACGGTAGATGGCATTAGTCTGACCATTAACCACCTGCGTGGCAATATTATCAGTCTGAACCTGATTCCGCATACGGCAGAACGAACCAATATTGGCACCTGGAAAACCGGCGCCAAAGTGAATTTGGAAGTCGATGTTTTAGCGCGTTATATCGAGCGTTTAATGCTGGGGGATAAAGCTGCTGAAGTCAAAGAGCAATCCAAATTAAGCATGGCATTTTTAGCAGAAAATGGCTTCTTGAAATAAAACATCTTAGAATAGAAAACAGTCTGATTGAAAAGTCAGGCTGTTTTTTTTGTTTTTTGTTTTTATTTTTAATAAGTTATGAAAATAATGTGGTTAAAGTGAGTAGCTGAAGATGCTTGATTTTCTAATGCATATTGAACAATGGTTACCTACTTTGCTGGATCAGTATGGTTTGTGGATCTATGCCATTTTATTTCTGATTATCTTTGCAGAAACCGGTTCCGTATTTATGTTCTTCTTGCCGGGAGACAGCCTGCTGATTGCGATTGGTGCCCTCTGCTCAACCACAGATGTGATCCATTTAAATACCATGGGGCTGTTGCTGTTTAGTGCTGCGGTACTGGGTTATATTGTCAATTATTATACTGGGCAGATTTTGGGGTTTAAGTTTTTCCATGAACATTCACGCTACTTAAAACCGACCTATATCGTAAAAACCAACCATTATTTTACCAAGCATGGCGGTAAAACCATTCTGATGGCTCGCTTTGTTCCATTTGTACGTTCATTTGCGCCCTTTGCTGCTGGGGCAGGGCACATGAATCTCTTGAGTTTTATGCTGTATAACGTGGCCGGTGGTTTAATCTGGATTGCGGTATTATTGAGTATAGGCTACGGTGCCGGGAATATACTGGGTCTAGCAGTGAACCTGTTTTAATTTAGGATGCTTGGGATTTAGATTCCAGCAGCATTTCACATGATTGGCTCAAAAAAAAGTCCACCGAAATGGACTTTTTTTTGTCATGGCAACAATATTTAAAAAATACCTGAAGTCGCCATGCTGAAACTCAAGTGCCAGGTTTTTCCGAAGATAAATTAGAGTTCTTTAAAATATAGTCAATTTCTTCCTGACTGGCTTGATGCAACTTGGCGCGAAATACAGTCACCGCTTGCTCAATCAGCGTTTCAGCTTCCAATTCCAGACGCAAACGCAGGCTTTCCAGCTCCGATAATATTTCATGGTCAGCAATAGAGAACATGCCCTTGGCAAAATTCAAGGCCGGGCCCGCAGGGTTCTTGTGATAACGTGCAGTATAGGTTTGCGTTTCATGCTCTATATTTTGACGTATAAAAGCCAAGGTATGAACCTGCTCGGCAAATTGTCTTTCTTCGTCTAGCTGTAATGCCCGTGCATAAGCCGCCTGTTCGGCACGCTTATTTTCCAGCGACTGTTCCAGTGCACGTTGCTTGCGCAAGCGCGCTTCTTCAATCAGCTGGGCCTTACGTTCGGCATAGGCATGTTCAATCTTTTCATAAGATTGCTGCTGGGCTTCTTTGTCTTTTTCTAGCCACTTCTGAATATTGGTTTCAGGTTTGAGGACATTGCAGACGCGGTGTAGGTCATCAATAAATGCCTGACGAACAGCCTCAGGTACGTTTAACCAGCGCTGTTTAAAATCTTGACCGACATTTAATGCCACCACATCTCTCCTTATTTCCATTGATCGGTTAAAGCTTGAACGTTCGAGGCTCAATACCTAAGCGTCGATATTGTTTAAATTTTTCACGACCCAGTTGTTTTGCCGATTCATTATTTTCGATGATTTCTATAATGTGACTAAATTTATCAATCTGTTCAAGGGCTTGATTGTTAAAATTAAACACAATCCAGTCAGACTCTTGCGGCAGGCGGGATGAAATGCAAATGCTAGCCTGTTCCTGATCAATGCCATGCGGAATAAAACTGCCAGGATCAAAACTCCACAACTGTTCATCAAGCTGCTGCTGCAAGTCGGTATTTTCGCAATATAACCAGATCTGTGCCGGCTGTTTCAGAATCTTGCGGCACAAACGGCAAGTGCTTTGCACTTGCCGTTCATTGCTTTTTTCAAACAGGTAAAAGCTGACTTTAGCCATTTGACTGCGCACGATTGGCCAGGAACTGAACCAGTAATGGTACAGGACGACCGGTTGCACTTTTGGCTGTACCTGAGTTCCAAGCTGTACCGGCAACATCCAGATGCGCCCAGCGGTATTCACGGGTAAAGCGTTGCAAGAAACAAGCAGCCGTCACAGAACCGGCTTTCGGTCCACCAATATTGGCAATATCGGCAAATGGTGAATCCAACTGTTCCTGATAGTCTTCAATCACCGGCATGCGCCATACCCGGTCAAATGAAGCCTGGCCTGCAGCGGTAATTTCAGCAGCCAATTCGTCATCCGGGGTAAATAAACCTGACAACACTGAACCCAAGGCCACCACGCAGGCACCGGTCAAGGTTGCAATATCAATCACCAGCGCCGGATTGAAACGCTTGATGTATGTCAGGGTGTCGCATAGCACCAAACGGCCTTCTGCATCGGTATTTAAAATTTCCACCGTTTGTCCACTCATGGTGGTCACGATATCACCTGGACGGGTGGCATGACCTGAAGGCATGTTTTCAGCAGCGGCAATGGCACCGACCACATGAATTGGCAGTTTAGATTCACACAGGGCACGGATGGTGCCGAGAACGGATGCTGCGCCGCACATGTCAAATTTCATCTCATCCATGCCCAGACCCGGTTTGAGTGAAATGCCGCCGGTATCAAAGGTTACGCCTTTACCGACCAGTACCACAGGTGCCTGTTCGGTATGGGCTTTATATTCGAGGGTAATCACACGACCTGGACGGTTTGAACCTTTGCTCACCGCCAGGAAGGCATTCATGCCCAAGTCTGCCATTTGCTGTTCATTAATCACAGTGACTTTCAGCAAGTCCGGATATTGTGCTGCCAAGGCTTGGGCCTGTTCGGCTAAATATTCAGGGAAACAGATATTACCTGGGCGATTGCCTAAATCACGGGCCAAATTTTGACCGGATTGCACTGCATGAATCAAAGATAATTGTTGCGGGTTTAATGTGCTGTTTTCGGCAATCAGATGAATTTCTTCAAGGATAAATTCATTTTTCTTCGATTTGTACTCATCAAATGCATAACTGGCCTGAGTCAGCGCCAGTGCAAATAAATAATGCTGTTCAGGGGCTAGGGCAGAAATATCAATACTGATCTGTTTGAATTTTTTTTGTGACTCTTTGATAATATTTTGTGCGATTTTTGCTAATTTGGTCGGCTGAATTTCAGCTGCTTTATCTAGGCCAATCAGCGTGGTATTGGTACAGGCAGCCACTTTGCCGATCAGGGTTAAAGATTCGCATAGACTCGCCTTGAATTGTGCAGCTTCGACTAAACTATTTAAATCATTGATTTGATAAGTGGTCGAGGCCTTTTGCAGCTGTTCGGAATCTACTAATATCAATAAACATGGGCTAGATGCATTCTCTTGGAATGACGTATTAATGGTCAGTTTCATGTGCTGTATTCATGCCTTGGAAAGATTGCAAATCATTAAACCATTGAAACATTTCTATGAATAGGGTTTCAATGCGCAACAACAGTATAGGTTTTATATTTTCACCATTCGGGTAAACTAGCGCTAGTTTTATTTGTTTCTTTTTTGGGAAGAATTAATTTGATTATTCGGCGTTATCTGGTCAAGCAAGTGCTGTCTACCTCCCTGGTGGTCATTGCTTTATTGACCTTAATCATGATGGGTGGTCGGCTGATCAAGTTTTTTGGTGTGGCGGCACAAGGTCGTTTAGATACCAGTATTTTGTTTAGCATTATTGGTTATCGACTGCCAGAATTTTTAACATTAATTCTTCCGCTCGGCTTTTTCATTGGTCTGATGCTGGTGTTTGGCCGTCTCTACGTCGATCATGAGATGGCAGTCATGAATGGTAGTGGCATCAGCCGTAATCAGTTGGGACGTTTGCTGATTCCACTGACTGTGGTTTTTCTTGCGGTTCAAACAGTATTGATGGTGTGGATGTCCCCTTGGGGACTACGTCACTTTGAAGAACTGATCACCAATCAGGCGGTGAGAACCGGTTTCGATTTGGTCCGCCCCAAAGAGTTTATTTCCTCTGGTCCCTATACCATTTATGCAGGGGATTTGTCGGAAGATCGTCATAATTTAAAAGATGTGTTTTTCTATCAGCGTGCTGAAAAACCGGGCAAACCTGATGTCATGATTTTGGCGAAGGAAGCCACCCGTGTAGAAGTGGCTAATGAAACGGCCAGTATTGTGGATTTGGTAGAAGGGCGCCGTTATGAAATTTTCCCGGGAACACCGAAATATACACAAGCAGAGTTTCAATCTTATCGTTTACGTTTAGAAAGTGATCAAGAAGCAAAATTTGAAAGTGCTGAAGTGGAAGCCTTACCAATTGCCAAACTTTGGAACAACCGCAATGATCCTGTCGTTGTGAGTGAATTGGGCTGGCGTCTCTTCGTACCCTTTTCCATTGTGGTTGCCTTAATGCTGGCGATTGCACTGTGTGAAGTAAGCCCACGTCAGGGACGTTATTTAAAACTGTTCCCGGCCTTACTGATTTTTGCCAGTCTGATTGTGGCTCTGATGGCGGTCAAAACGCGCATCAGTAAAGATGAAATGGGCATCTGGGCCTATCCTTTGGTGTTGCTGGCCTATGCTGTTGCCGCAGCACTGTTTTCCCGGAAACAGAAACTGGCACCCAAAATCAAGAAACGAATTCAGCAGGTGAGGTCTTAAAATGTTAGCACGTCGAATAGTCGCCAAACATGTGACCAAAACCACGGCACTTGCCATGCTGGGTGCAACCGCAGTGCTCTCTGTTTTACAGGTGCTGTTCACCTATTTGGGTGAATTGGGTTCGCTGAACGAAAACTATGGGGCTTGGCAGGCATTTCTCTATGTATTATGGGGTGCACCGCGTTATCTCTATGAGATTTTGCCGATCTCTGCCCTGATTGGGGCGGTGCTGGGTTTAGGTACTCTGGCTTCCAATAGTGAGCTGGTGGTGATGCGCTCGGTGGGCATCAGCCTGTGGCGTATTGTGGGCTGGGTGATTCGTTCAGCGCTGATTCTGGTGGTGTTATCCTTTGTCTTAAGTGAATGGGTGATTCCGTATACCAATGAACAGGCCAAAAGTGTCAAAGATCACCGTAGCGCCAGTGCATTGGGTGAGGTGAGGGGCTACTGGACCCGTGAAGGCCAGCGTTTTATTTATATTGATTATGCCAATGCACAAGGCCAGCTTCAGCGTGTTCAGGTGGTCGACTTTGATGACAATTATTATCTGAAAGGTGTACTGAATGCAGAACAGGGCCAGTTCATTAAAGATGGTGACTGGAAGCTGCAGCAGGCAACCCAGATGGATATTCTGCCACAAGGCAATTCTACTCTGCTACAGAGCGCACAGCTACCGCTGGCTTTAGCCCTGCAACCGAAATATGTGCATATGGTCACCATTGACCCTGAGGATTTATCTCCAAGTCAACTGGTAAGTTTTATGAGCTATATGCGTGAATATAGCCAGATTCCGAAAACCTACCAGCTGGCATTCTGGCAAAAAGTCGGTTCGCCATTTGCCTTGATTGCCTTGGTGCTCATTGCCTGTTCCTTTATTTTTGGTCCCTTACGTCAACAGTCGATGGGTTTCCGTCTGGTCATTGCCTTGTTTATTGGCTTGGGATTCTTCTATCTGCAGGACTTTCTGGGCTATGCCAGTCTGGTCTATTCACCATCACCAGCCTGGTTCGTGTTTGTGCCGATTGTGCTGATGCTGCTGGTCGGTGGTTATTTGCTGCGCCGTGCACGTTAAACTGCTCCGACAGTGATAAAAAGAATGTGCATGATCAGCTTTAGTCATGATCTGCACATAGAGTCTTGACCGAAAATTCGGTAAGATATGACGATGAAATTGTAAACAAAAGAGTGTTCATTATGACGGATGCAACTGCTGGCAAAATCCCTCACGTATTGGTAATTATGGATGGTGTGGGTCATCGCGAAGCGGTCGAAGACAATGCTTTCCTGGCAGCAAAACGACCTAACTTAACGGCTATGCAACAAAAGCATCCACATGGTTTGATTTCAGGTTCAGGTGAAGATGTCGGCCTGCCTGATGGTCAAATGGGCAACTCTGAAGTGGGTCATATGAACCTGGGTGCAGGTCGAGTGCTGTATCAGGATTTCACTCGCATTACCAAAGACATCCGTAGCGGTGCTTTTTTTGAGCACGAAGTGCTGGTCGATGCCGTTGAAAAAGCCAAAGCTGCGAATGGCGCAGTCCATATTATGGGCTTGTTGTCGCAAGGTGGCGTGCATTCGCATGAAGACCATATTGTAGCCATGGCTGAACTGGCACTGAAACGTGGTGCAAACGTTTATCTGCATGCTTTCCTGGACGGTCGTGATACACCGCCTAAAAGTGCACAGCCATCTCTAGAAAAACTCGATGCATTGTTTGCCCAATATCCGGGTCAAGGCCGTATCGCCACCCTGATCGGCCGTTACTTTGCCATGGACCGTGACAACCGTTGGGATCGTGTAGAACAGGCCTACCGTCTGCTGACTGAAGGTGAAGCAGTACGTACCGCTGCAACAGCCGTTGAAGGTCTGGAACAGGCTTATGCAGCTGAAGAAAGCGATGAATTTGTCAAAGCCACCCGTATCGGTGATGTGGCGAAAATTCAGGATGGCGACAGTGTAGTGTTTATGAACTTCCGTGCCGACCGTGCGCGTGAAATCACCAAGGCCTTTGTCGAAAAAGATTTTGCTGGTTTTGAACGTAAAGTGGTTCCAAACCTGTCTAAATTTGTGATGTTGACCCGTTACCAGGCGACCATTGATGCACCTGTGGCCTACATGCCTGAAGCGCTGAAAAACTCGATTGGCGAGTATTTATCAAGTCTGGGTAAAACACAGCTGCGTATTGCCGAAACAGAAAAATATGCCCATGTGACTTTCTTCTTCAGTGGTGGTCGTGAAGATGAATATCCAGGTGAAAAACGCATTTTGATTCCATCTCCAAGCGTTGCCACTTATGACCTGAAACCGGAAATGAGTGCTTTCGAGGTGACTGATGAACTGGTTGCTGCGATTAATTCGGGTGAATATGACTTATTGGTTGTGAACTATGCCAATGGTGATATGGTGGGGCATACCGGTGTATTCGATGCCGCAGTGAAAGCAGTGGAAGCAGTAGATACATGCCTCGGTCGTGTCTATGAAGCGGTGATGGCACAAAAAGGTCATATGCTGATCACCGCCGATCATGGTAATGTAGAGCAAATGCAGGACTACCGAAGTGGTCAGGTCCATACTCAACATACCACTGAACTGGTTCCGTTTATTTATGTCGGCCCAACTTCTGCAACCATTGCTGAAGGTGGTGTACTTGCAGATGTCGCACCGACATTGTTGAACCTCATGCAAATTCCTGTACCTGAAGAAATGAAAGGTCGTAATTTGATTACTTTAAAATCATAAAAAATTTCGTATAAACAGGTGGATGGATGGCTTTACAGCGCTGGAAAAAGGTTGTCATTTTAACAACGTTATTCATGTGTGTGAGCCATTCCGCTTTTGCTGCGGTAAAAGGCAAGGGCCAGCCTGTTTTAGATTTTGATGATGAAGCTGAACAGAACTATGCTGAAGTTCCGGTGGAATCGATTCAGCAGTTCGTGCAGATTTATAGCATTGTCAAAGAAAATTATGTCGATGAAAAAAATGATGAAGCCTTATTTCAACAGGCGATTAAAGGTCTGGTCAGTGGACTCGATCGTTATTCCCGTTATTTAAGTCCAGAAGAATATAAGCAGTTATTACAATACACTGAAGGGGATATCGCCTCTGTCGACTTTGAACTGACCTATGATCCGCAATTGCATCAATGGGTCATTCAAGGCTTAAAGGAAAATGCAGATTCAACCAAGCAAGGTTTGCGCAATGGGGTCAGTGTATTCAAGATTGATGACCAGGAACTGAAAAAATTCAATCATGATCAGGTGAATAGCTTGCTGAATGGTTCGATTGGTTCGACCTTAAGCTTACAGCTGGCACAAAATAGCAAGCCGTTGATTTTAGTTCGTAATAAAAAAATAGAAACCGATATTCAGGCAACCTTATTGCATAATCAGGTGCTGGTGATCAAGGTCAGGGTGTTTCAGCAAGATACAGCCAATGAAATCAAACGCTTGATTGAAGAGTATTCTTCTTCACGCTTGAAAACGGTGTTATTGGATTTAAGAAATAACCCTGGCGGATTGTTGTCCGCTGCGGTTGAATCGGCTGATCTGTTTTTGAACCAGGGAATCATTGTTTCAACCAAAAGCCGTTCCGAAGGCGACCAGCAGTTTCAGGCCCTGCCCAGTTTTGAGTTTCAGAATTTAAAGTTGGGTATTTTAATCAATAACCGTTCTGCCTCTGCCGCTGAAGTCTTTACTGCCGCGATGAAAGATCATGGCCGTGCCTGGGTGATCGGGGATAAGAGTTACGGAAAAGGGGTGGTACAAAAACTGTTCCCACTTTCCAACGGTGCAGCTTTACAGATGACGGTATCGCATTACTACACTCCTAAAGGGCAGATGATTGAAGGGGTAGGTATTCAGCCCAATCAACACTATCTGCAACATGAAATGAAAGAAGAAAACTATCTAGAACATGTTGCAGAGATCATTTTAACTCATAAATAAAACGGCCTGATCCTTAAAAAATGGTCTAGTCCTCGTCGGTATCTAAACCAAATTTTTTCAGTCGATAACGCAAGGAACGGAAAGACATGCCCAGTTTCTTGGCAGCCAGTGTTCTGTTCCAATGGGTTAAATTTAATGCATTGAGTAAAATATCTTTTTCAATATTTTCCAGATAAAGCTCCAAACCTTCATCGGGTAATTTCTTGGAAGACATCACGATGTCACTGCGCAAGCTGTGCGGGTCTTCCGTTACCTCTGGCACTGCTACAGTAGGGTAGCGTAAAGGTGCGCTTTGCAGGTGTTGCAAATCGATTCTTTCATCATCGCTTAAGGTAATGGCGCGTTCAATAATATTGCGCAGTTCGCGGACATTGCCGGGATAATACTGACTCAGTAAAAAGCTTTTCGCACGATCAGTCAGCTGTTTTTGCGGAATATCCCATTCCTGACTAATTTTCTGAATAAAGTGATGCGCCAATAAAATAATATCGTCACCGCGGTCACGCAGTGGAGGCAAGACCAGATCCATGACATGGATACGGAAAAACAAGTCCTGTCTAAAGCGGCCTTGCTGAACCAGGGCTTCCAGATCCTGGTGGCTGGCACTAATCACCCGGAAATCGACATCAATTTCACCATCTGAGCCGACTGGACGAATCCGTTTTTCCTGTACGGCACGCAGCAGTTTAACCTGCATGTTTAAAGGCAGTTCGGCAATTTCATCCAGAAACAGACTGCCGCCGTGGGCAGACTGAATTAGACCCTGTTTGTCTTGTGTAGCGCCGGTAAAGCTGCCTTTTTTATGCCCGAACAGTTCGCTTTCCATCAATTCAGTCGGAATGGCGCCGCAGTTAATGGCAATAAAAGGACCTTCATTACGGTTACTGAGGCGATGCACCAGATTGGCAATGACTTCTTTTCCCGTTCCGGATTCACCGGTAATAAAAACAGGTGCCTGAGAGCGGGCAATTTTATTTAAGGTCACCCGTAACTGTTGAATTGGCAGTGACTGTCCAATTAACAGTTTTTGCTCCAGGCTATCTTCCTTGATCTGCAAATGTTCTTGTGGTTTGTTAAAGGCTTTTTGCAGGAGCTGCTCCAGATGCTTCTGATTCACGGGTTTGCTGACAAAATCGAAGGCACCGGCTTTGAGTGCTGCGATGGCAATTTCCATATTGCCATATGCCGTCAGTACCGCCACGGGTACGGATGGAAAGTGCTGGTTAATCCATTCCACCAGTTGCAGTCCATTGCCGTCCGGTAAATTTAAATCGGTTAGACAGGCATCATAGCGGTATTCGGACAAGAATTTTTTGGCCTGTTCCAGACGATAGGCAATATGGGTTTTAATTCCAATACGAGATAACGACATTTGCATGAGGGTACACAAATCTTCCTCATCATCCACCAATAAGACAAGTGGTTGTTGTTCCACAATACACCCCAGCAATTTTCATTTATAAAGCAACTTGCAGGCATTCTATCCGAAAGCATGCTCCCTGTTCTTGTTTTACATAGTTCAGTTTTGCCTGATTGGCTTCACAAAAACTATGTGATAAGTACAATCCTAAACCTGTTCCTGTGATTTCGGTACTAAAAAAAGGTTGAAATAAATAAGCCAAATCCTTGGATGCAACGCCCGCGCCAAAATCACGAACATCAATACGCACATTGTTGTCATGTAAGTAAACATTCAACTCGATATGTGAATGCTCGGGTGCATTATGTCGAATGGCATTGCGAATCAGGTTAATCAGCACTTGACGAAGTTGTGCCTCGTCAAAATGCACAAAAATATTACCTTGAACAGTATATTTAATTTGGGGCGCAATATCAGCCAAATCTTCCAGAATCAGTAGAGGAATAAACTGTTTCAACTCAATGGTTGAGGGGTGGGTTTCTTTATTGCGCACCATATTCAGCGTGTCTTGTATAATTCGGTCAATACGCTGTGTCTGCTTGGAAATCATCCGGCTTAAGGCCGCCTGTTGATGCGGGTCGCTATCACTCAAAAGTTCATTAGCCTGAACAATCGCGGCTAAAGGATTGCGAATTTCATGAGCAATACTGGCGGACAGTTGCCCGAGTGCCGCGAGTTTTAATTGTTGTACACGTTGATTGAGTTTGGTGGCATCCTGCAATACCAACAATGTCAGGGTTTGTTGTGGCACCATGAGTTTTTGCACTTCAATATGCATATGATAATGGCTAAGCTGTGACTCAAACTGAAATTTTTCCCCATCCCGCAGTTGATCAAATTTAAGCAATTCAAATAAATCCGGCTGAGCCTTGTATAAGGGATATTTGTCATAGGCATAGAGCGGAGGAATGCCTAAAAGCAGGCAGGCAGCAGGATTGCTCAGCACAATATGACAGTTTTCATCTAAAACCAGATACCCCAGTTCGATCTGTTCCAGAATATAGCGATTCAGGTTTTGCAGCCGGTTTAACTCCAAAGACTGCGAAAAATTTAAATTTTCAAGCAGTTGAAAGCGTTTTACTGCAATTTGCCCACTGCCATACACCACTAAAAACAAAAAAGCCAATATCGCACTGTTGCCAATATTATTCAGTGAAGAAAAATCAAAAATACTGCCTAAAAAAAGCTGATAAATCACACTGATCACGGCAATCAGGGTAATGATCAAAGCCTTTTGGGCATCGAGTAATAAAGATGCTGCGAAGATGGTAATCACAAACAGCAAACTCAATTGCAGGTTCGGGCCATCTACCGCGAGGGTGAGCAAGCTTAAAGCAATGACATCGACAACAAATAACAGCGGGAGTTGCTGGGCAGTTTTAAAGCGTATGCTTTTGAGTATGATTAACTGGATAAAACTTGCCGATACGTAGCCGATTAGCACGTAAAGATAAAGCTGCGGATAGTGATAATCTGAGTTTAAGCGCTGAGACGTGAGTAAGAAAATCAGCAGAAGACTGGTCGCAATAATGAGTCTATAGGTGCTATACCAAATACCTAAATGATATTGGTTAAACTCTAAAGTATAGCTATTTTGCGTCATGCATGTCTTCTAGCAAGCCAAAGGGCCTTAAGGTTTAATCAGGCCATAGCGAATGGCCAGATGAGTCAATTTGACATCACTATCCAGATTCAGTTTTTCGAAGATGCGGTAACGGTAAGTATTCACCGTTTTAACACTGACAAAAAGTTTATCGGCAATTTCCTGGGCACTAATACAATTTACCACCATCATTGCGACCTGCATTTCGCGTTCCGACAAGGCATCGAAAGGAGATTGCTGGGTATCGGAAAGGTAAGAACTGGCCAGCTGTTCGGCAATGTCGGCACTGAAATATTTTCCGCCTTGCATGACCTTGTTGATGGCACGTACCATTTCGGAAACCGGTGCACCTTTGGTGATATAGCCTTTCGCCCCGGCTTTCAGTAATAAGGAAGGATAGGGTTCCTCCGCCAGACCACTGACGGCCAGTACTTTGGTTTCAGGGGCTGTTTGCAATAGGCGTCGGGTAGTTTCTACCCCGCCAATGCCCGGCATGTTGACATCCAGCAAAACGACATTCGGATGATGATGACGGACTAAGTTAATCGCTTCTTCACCAGATTCAGCCTGACCAATCACTTGAACATCCGCATGGTCTTCGAGCATACGGCAAATTCCGGTACGTACCAATTCATGGTCATCTACCACTAAAACTGTGATCACCTAGTTCTCCCTCATCTCAAAAAAATGCATTTTTTTGTTACATAAAGCAAAATAAGCTTGCAATGAAATGACAAAATTAGCAATCCTATTCTTTATCTTTCCATTAAATGTTATACACAATGTTGTGAGTAACAAAAAGTGTTCATATTTGTGTTTAAATGTAAGCATTTTTGAGGGAATATACAAATGTATATTGCCTTCTTGAGTTGAGTAAATCACCGTGAAAAATTCGAAAAAATCTTTAATGCATGTGCTAGGCATATCGATTCTGCTAGGCATAAGTTCAACCAGTTTTGCTGAGCTGGTGATGGATGCGTCTAAAGGGGCGGGACAAGCGACGTTAAACTGGTCCTCTGAAGATGTGAGTCAATTATTAAACGGTGATGCTTCAGCTGAAGAAGTCTCTCCACAAGGTTCAACAAAAGTAACCACTTCTGTACGCAGTTCAAATGCTGCAGCTACTCATTCTGCACCCAAGGCTGTACAGATTTTAAATAATTCCAGCTATGGCAATCAGCCTTCGGTGAATGCCCGTGCTGCTTTGGTGATGGATGGCCAGACAGGTGAGGTTTTATACAGTAAAAATAGTAATACTGCCTTTCCAATTGCTTCCCTAACCAAGCTGATGACTGCTGTGGTCATTGCTGATGCGCGTTTAAACATGTCTGAGACAATTACCTTACAACAGGCTGACTTTTCTTGTTTAGGCTGTAAGAGTTCAAGCTCAACGCTCCGTGCGGGTGATAGCATGAATCGCGCTGAAGCTTTACTGTTTGCTTTAATGAAGTCTGAGAATCCGGCTGCTTCTGCATTGGCACGTACTTATCCAGGGGGACGTTCGGCTTTCATCGCAGCGATGAACAAAAAAGCCAAAGCACTTGGAATGAATTCAACCCATTATCTGGAGTCAACAGGTTTGAACCCGGGCAATGTGTCTTCAGCACGTGACCTTGGTATTTTGGTCAATACTGCATCGCAATATGGTTTGATTCGCCAGTTCTCGACCACTCCAAGCTATGACTTTAACCTTGGTTACCGAGTATTGAAATCGAACAATACCAATGCGTTAGTACGTAATGGTGGTTGGAATATCAATATTTCCAAAACCGGTTATATCAATGAAGCAGGACGTTGTGTAGCCATGCATACCACTTTAAATAACCGTCCGGCTGTGGTTGTGCTTCTTGGAGCAGATTCTTCTGCCGCACGTACCAATGATGCCACCCGTTTAATGACTTGGGTTAGCCAGTTACCCAAGCGTATTTAAGGCTGAATTTGGAGAAGTCTTCAAATCTACTCAACGTTTGAATGCTTCTAAATGAAAAAAACCCTGCGATCGCAGGGTTTTTTTCTTTGGTCTACATATGCATTACATATTAGAAAGAATAGACTCTTTCACTTGATCCATAGAGGCATCGATAGACAACATCACGGCATCAGAACATTGTTTGATTGCTGTATCAGGGTCTTTCAGGCCATTACCGGTTACTGTACATACGATAACAGAACCTTCAGCAATTTTACCTGCTTTAATATCACGAATCGCACCACCAATAGACGCTGCAGAAGCAGGTTCTACGAATACACCTTCATACATAGAAAGTAAGCGTTGTGCTTCCAAGATTTCAGTATCAGTTAGTTCATCGAACCAGCCTTTTGAATCACGTACCACCGCTTTGGCATGATGCCAGCTTTGCGGGTTACCAATACGAATCGCTGTAGCTACAGTTTCAGGGTTTTCAACCGGTGCACCACGCAGGAACGGCGCAGCACCAGATGCCTGGTAACCGACCATGGTTGGCAAGCCTTCAGGTTTAGGGCCAGTGAACTGATCAGTTGCAGCATCATAAACCACTTGTTCAAACTGCTCTTTAGGCTGGTTGGCAACAGCTTCAGTATAACCCATCCAGTGAGCCGTGATGTTACCTGCGTTACCCACTGGCAAGCAGTGATAATCAGGCGCACGACCTAACTCATCCACGATTTCATAAGCAATGGTTTTTTGACCTTGCAAACGGTAAGGGTTGATTGAGTTTACAATCGTCACAGGTGCTTGGTCAGCCACTTCTTTGACCAGACGCATACCGTCGTCGAAGTTACCGCGGATTTGCATGGTGACAGCACCATACATCATCGCTTGTGCCATTTTGCCCATGGCAATTTTGCCTTCTGGAATGAGCACAAATGCTTTGATACCAGCACGGGCAGCATAAGCGGCTGCAGCAGCAGAAGTGTTACCGGTAGAAGCACAGATAATCGCTTTAGAGCCTTCTTCAACTGCTTTAGTAACCGCCATGGTCATACCACGGTCTTTAAATGAACCAGTCGGGTTTAAGCCCTCGTACTTCACATAAATTTCAACATTTTTGCCAATAATGCGTGGAATGTTCTCAAGCTTGATCAGTGGCGTATTCCCTTCGCCTAAAGAGATTGCGCGAGTAGTTGCAGACACTGGTAAACGGTCGCGATAGCGGTCAACTAAACCAGTATAACGATTGGCATTAGACATGATGATGTTCCAATTGTGTGTAGAGCTTGGCAAGGGGAATACTCCCCTCAACCCGATTAATTATCAAGCGATTCTAAACGAATTCGTACAATTTCGCCATGAATGACGGGCAATGCTTGAATTTGCTGAAGGGCTTCATCCATTTTTGATTCCTTGACTGGATCAGTCAGAATCACGATAGGAATAAGGTCTTTTAAGCGCGGCTGTTGCATGATCGCGTCAATGCTAATACCGGCACGGCTTAAAATGGTGGTGACATCTGCCAGAACACCTGTTTGATCTTCGGCATTAATGCGGATGTAATAGCCCGTGGTCATTTCTTCACGCGGCAGAATTGGCAAATCTGTCAAAGCTTCAAAAGCCAGTTGTGGAATGGTTCCGGCACCATCTTCTGTGTAAATAATATCACGGACAATATCCACGATGTCTGCGACTACCGCAGAAGCAGTAGGGCCAGCACCTGCGCCTGCGCCGTAATACAGTGTTGGACCAACAGCATTGGCTTGAACCAAGACTGCATTTTTCACGCCATTAACATTGGCAATCAGTTGATCATCTGGAATTAAAGTAGGATGAACACGTAATTCAATACCAGATGCAGCACGACGGGCAATTCCCAGGTGCTTGATACGGAAGCCCAGATCTTCGGCATATTTCACGTCTTGAGCAGTCACTTTGCTGATGCCTTCGGTAAATACCTTGTCGAACTGTAGAGGAATACCAAAGGCACATGAAGCCAGAATCGTCAGTTTATGTGCAGCATCAATGCCTTCAACGTCAAAGGTTGGATCTGCTTCGGCATAACCCAGCTCTTGCGCTTCTTTCAGCACGTCTGCAAAAGCACGCCCTTTTTCACGCATTTCACTTAAAATGAAGTTGCCTGTACCGTTGATGATGCCCGCTAGCCATTCAATCTTGTTGGCAGCCAGACCTTCACGAATAACTTTAATAATTGGAATACCACCAGCAACGGCGGCTTCATAGGCAATTTGCACGGCATGGTCTTCGGCTGCTTTAAACAGCTCATTGCCATGTTCAGCGAGCAGGGCCTTGTTAGCCGTTACAATGTGCTTGCCGTATTTCATCGCTTCCATAATGACTTCATAAGCAGGATGAATGCCGCCCATGACTTCTACCACGATATCGACATCCGGTTGACGAACAATATCGAGCAGATCAGCACTTTGTTTCACCGAAGCAGGCAAATCCAGATCAGGACGAGGGCGACGAGTACCCACATGGGTAATCTCAATTTCACGACCGGTGCGACGCTTAATCTCAGCAGCATTTTCTTTTAGTAGTTTAAGGGCACCACCACCCACAGTACCTAGACCGAGGATTGCCAGACGAACTGGTTTCACGTCACACTCCAAATATGTATTCAACTTTAAGCGAACTTAGATCATAGCTAAAAAAACGGCCAGACTCTAGGGCAGAAATCACTTTATCTCTACCTATTAAATTTAGTAGATGAACTGATAAAAATTAGTTATTTAAACGCTCTACCAATTCTTCAGGCGAGAGATATCCACCCAGGTAAACGCCCTCGCTGTTATAAATGGCCGGAGTGCCATTGACGCCCATATTCAGCCCCAGCTGATATTGATCTCTGACCGGATTCTTACAAGTCGCTGGAGCAAGCGGTGCTCCGGCAATGGCCTGATCAAAAGCCGCCTGACGGTCTGCACTACACCACACGCTTTCCATGGCTGGCATGAACTGTTCGCCACGTGGCCAAGCGATATAGCGTACTTCGATGCCCTTGGCATTAATTTCGCTCATATGCTCATGCAGTTTATGGCAATACGGGCAACTGGCATCGGTAAACACATACACGATATGTTTGGTTTTGCCTTGGGCTTTATAAACCAGCAAGTCTTCGGTTTTTAAGTTGGCCAGTAGCTTTTTATTGGCTTCGGATTGCAGGTTTTCACTGACATTGTGAATTTTACTGTCGCCTAGACGCAGCACGTCACCCTGAATAATGTATTTGCCATCAGCGGTGGCATAAACTGATGACATACCTTCCAGGTTAACCCAATACAGGTTAGGAACTTCGGTTGCCTTGATATTTAAAATTTTGGCATTGATATTGGCTTTCTTGAAGTGCTGTTGCAGCGTGTTTACCAGACGTTGCTGTGCATTGCGTTCTGAAAGATTGGAGGCCTGGCCGGTAGCAGGTGCACTAGCGGTTAAGGTATTTTGTTTTTTTTCATCATTATTCGAATTGGAGCAGGCCATTAATCCTAAGCCAGCAGCAAGTGTACATGCGAGAAAAATTTTTGAACGGGTAAATGACATAAACAACCCTTTCTTGTAGGCATAAAAACAGGTGCCTAAGCATAACAAAAAAAAATGCCCGCGATAAAACTTCTTGGTCTGAATTTGCTGCCCTTAAGCGCGTGGGTGATAAGTGGCATGCAATTGCTGCATGCGAACCTGAGCCACGTGGGTATAAATTTGAGTAGTGGATAAATCACTATGCCCGAGCAGCATCTGGACCACACGCAAGTCGGCACCATGATTGAGCAAATGGGTGGCAAAGGCATGACGCAGGGTATGCGGCGAAAGTTCGGTTTGAATACCGGCTTGCAAGGCATAGCGCTTGATAGCATACCAGAAATTCTGCCGGCTCATAATGCCGCCATGCTGGGTTAAAAATACATAGTCAGTGGCAGTTTTATATAAATGGGAACGCGCTTCATTAAGATACTTTTCAATCCATTCGCAAGCGACTTGTCCCAAAGGCACCAGACGTTCCTTGTTACCTTTACCGACAATGCGCAAATAACCTTGTTTTAAATTAATCAGTTCCAGTCTTAAATTGAGTAATTCCGATACGCGCAGGCCGCAGGCATAGAGGACTTCAAACATGGCCCGGTCGCGTAAGCCCAGAGCCGTATTGATGTCGGGAGCGTTAATCAGGGCTTCAACATCGGCTTCAGACAAATCTTTAGGCAAGGCCCGGCCAATCTTAGGCGTTTTATGGGTTGCAACAGGATTATCGCTACGTAATTTTTGTTCACGTAAAAATTTATAAAAGGATCTGAGTGCAGAAAGTGAGCGGGCAATCGAGCGCGGACTTTTGCCCTGTTTGGTCAAATTCAATAAAACATCGGAGATGTCATCACTATTCCAGTCTGGAATTGAAACCGCATGACATTCACTACATTGAATTAAATCAGATAGATAAGCATTACGTGTATGTGGACTGACGGTTTGAGCAATTAAATAATCTCGAAACCCCTGTAAAAAACTTAAATGTTCAGGAATATTTACCGGTGCAGGAATACGAGGCTTTTTATTGAGCATGTCACTTCTACATTGAATGAAAAATCCAAGTTTTTCTTGGTGTTGATCAATGTAGACCAATTTTTTTGCAATGTCGAACGCTACAGACAAGATGAGAATTGGAATCAAACCTTACTTGGTAATTATTCTCATTTGTTTGTATACTGTAGCAAATATTTTAGGATTAGATGCGGTGCGATTATCTGATTTGAAAGTGAAACAAACGGCCATCATTCGCAAAGTCAACCGTACTTTGAATAGTGATACAGCTCAGACTGATCTGGTGGCGAGTCGTTTGGAAACTTTGGGCTTTGTACCGGGGACTAAAGTTCAGGTCATTACCAAAGGTATTTTTGGTGGTGATCCTATCCTGATACAGGTGGGGTTTACCCGTTTCGCACTGCGCAAAGTTGAAGCTGAAAAAATTGAAATTGAAGAGGGGATCACTGCATGAGTGATGCGCTACGTATTGCCCTTGTAGGTAACCCGAACTGCGGTAAAACATCATTATTCAACCATTTAACCGGAACACGGCAGAAGGTTGGCAACTATGCCGGGGTCACGGTTGAACGTAAAGTAGGGCAGTTTACTTTACCTTCAGCTCGTGCGGTTCGTGTACTGGATTTACCCGGGACCTATAGTCTAAATGCCACTAGTCCAGACGAAGCCATTACTCGCGATGTGGTGCAAGGAAAAATTGCAGAAGAAGGTCAGCAAGATGCCTTTCTATGTGTAGTCGATGCAACTAACCTAAAATTGCATCTCGGTTTGGTTCTGGAAATGATAGAGCTGGGCCGTCCGATTTTACTGGTCTTAAACATGATGGACGAGGCACGCCGCCGTGGCATGCAGATCAACACGCAAAAACTATCGCAACGTTTAGGCATTCCTGTGGTAGAAACCGTTGCAGTACGTAATTCAGGGATTGAAAACCTGATGGGTGCACTGGATGCAGAAACGTTTAGAACGCCCAATGCTGAACTGAGTGATGTCAAAATTTCGGGTTCAAATCATGAAAAAATTGCTCAGCTGCTAAAAGATGTGGTGGTTTTTGTTGACCATGAAGACAAACGCTCCGATTTTCTGGACAAGATATTTTTACATCCGGTGGGGGGACTGGTCAGTCTGGCCCTGATGATGTTCATCGTGTTCCAGGCGGTATTTGCCTGGGCTGCGCCATTCATGGATGGCATCGAAAGCTTTTTTGGCTGGCTGGGTGAAGTGGTCAGTGCACAGATTTCCCATCCGCTATTGAACAGTCTGGTGGTGGATGGAATTATCGCCGGTGCTGGTGGTGTGGTGGTGTTTCTGCCCCAGATTTTAATCCTGTTCTTTTTCATTTTGGTGCTGGAAGAATCGGGTTACCTCCCGCGTGCGGCATTTTTGCTGGATAAGCTGATGTTTAAAGCCGGTCTTTCAGGTCGTGCTTTTATTCCACTACTGTCCAGCTTTGCCTGTGCGGTGCCGGGCATTATGGCAACCCGCAGCATCAGTGATCCACGTGACCGTTTAACCACGATTTTTGTGGCACCGCTGATGACCTGCTCGGCCCGTTTGCCGGTCTATGCCTTGCTGATTGCCGCTTTCATTCCGGAAAAAATGGTTTGGGGTATATTCAATTTACAGGGTTTGGTGCTGTTCGGTCTATATATGGCTGGGATTGTTAGTGCCTTGATTGTGGCGACCGTGCTGAAATTTTTCCAAAAAGACAAGTCACAGCATATGTTGTTAATGGAGTTGCCAAGCTACCGTTTTCCTGATGTCAAAAGCGTTTGGATTGGTCTGCTGGATCGCGCCAAAATCTTCCTGAAACGTGTCGGTGGCATCATCTTCGCCCTGTCCATTTTACTGTGGTTCTTGTGTACCTTCCCGCAAGCACCGGACGGTGCAACTGCCCCGGCAATTGATTATTCCTTTGCCGGAATGCTGGGTCATGTGATGCAGCCAATTTTTGCCCCACTGGGCTTTAACTGGCAAATCTGTATTGCTTTAATTCCTGCAATGGCGGCTCGTGAAGTGGTGGTGGCTGCATTGGGTACCGTATATGCACTTTCTGCGGTAGATGAAGATGCCATGTCACAGGGTCTGGCCTCTATTATCGGTGGCACAGGTGAATTGGGCTGGTCATTGGCGACTGGTTTGTCATTGCTGGTGTGGTTTATCTATGCACCGCACTGTCTGGCCACGCTGGCGACGGTGCGCCGCGAAACGGGGTCGTGGAAAACCATGTCTTTCATGACCCTGTACCTGTTTGGTCTGGCATATCTGATGTCATTCCTGACCTATCAAATTGCTTCACATTACTTTGGATAGTGTGATTTAAGGCTGTGAAAGGAGACTGAAATGATTGAAATTCTGATTGTGGCTGCTTTGGTCCTTTGGAGTGCTGTCGTGGTGTTTAAGAAAGTTTTTCCCAGAACATCAAACTCAGTCTTCACGGCACTGTCTCAGCACTGTGAAAAGCAGGGTTGGACAGCTTTGGCAAAATGGTTAAAACCGGCGATGGTTTCAGGTTGCGGAGGAAGCTGTGGCTGTGCTGCAAATCCCGACCCGGTTCAGAAAAAATCTGAAGTGCAAGCGGTAAAATGGAAATAACTTTCAGGTCATATTTCCATCTTCAATAAGAATTTTGCAAAACCGTCATTTTTATGACGGTTTTTTTACGCGCTGACACAAAAAAGCCGAGATAAAGTCAAAACAGAAAAAGCATTCAAAACAGCAAAGTGCTAACATTTTGTCAGTTTTAAAAACAGACCATAAAATGGGGCAAAAATGTTAATACAGCGTGGTGGATTAAAAGTTGTTGCAGGACTCGGAATTTCAGGTGTTGCAGCAGTCAATTTCTTATATGAACATGGCTACCGCGTTGCAGTAACAGATTCTCGAAAGACACCTCCCGGACATGATCAGATTCCTGCCGATGTTCAGACCAGTTTTGGTCAGCTTGATCAAGATCTGTTATTACAAGCTGAAGAAATTGTGATCAGTCCGGGGCTTGATCCAAAGATTGCAGAAATTCAGGCAGCGATTGCCCAAGGCATTCCGGTAATCAGTGAAATTCAGGTTTTGCGCCGTGCCACCGATAAACCGATTGTGGCGATTACCGGTTCAAATGCCAAAAGTACCGTAACTACCCTGATTGGCCTAATGGCTAAAGATGCCGGTAAGAAAGTGGCGGTAGGCGGTAACCTGGGTCGTCCTGCACTGGATTTAACCAAAGATGACCCTGAACTGTATATTCTGGAATTGTCCAGCTTCCAGTTGGAAACTACCTCCAATTTAAATGCCGAAGTGGCAGTGGTACTGAACATGAGTGAAGATCATCTTGATCGTCATGGTGATATGTTTGGTTATCACACTGCAAAACATCGTATTTTCCAGGGCGTGAAAAAAGTCGTGTTTAACCGTGATGATTCACTCACTCGTCCGCTGGTTCCAGATACGACACCCATGCAGAGCTTTGGTCTGAATGCACCGGATTTAAATCAGTACGGCATCTTAAAAGAAGATAATGGCACGATCTGGCTGGCACGTGGTCGTGAACGCCTGTTAAAAAGCACAGATATGTACATTCAAGGGACACATAATGTAGCCAATGCCTTGGCTTGCCTGGCTTTGGGTGAAGCGATCGGTTTGCCGCTGGACAGCATGCTGGAAACGCTGAAAACCTTTAAAGGCCTAGAGCATCGCTGTGAATTTGTTAAAGAAGTCAATGGTGTTCGTTATTATAACGACTCTAAAGGCACCAATATTGGCGCAACCTTGGCTGCCATTGATGGTTTGGGGGCTGCAATTGAGCCGCAACAGGGGAAAGTGGCAATCATCCTGGGTGGTCAAGGTAAATGTCAGGATTTCACTGCTTTACGTGAGTCTTTAAGCAAATATGCCAAAGTCGCGGTGTTAATTGGTGAAGACCATCCGATTATTGAAGCCGCCATTGAAGGAACCACGACATTGCTTCATGCCGAATCTTTAAAAGAAGCGGTGGAATTATGCCAGCAACATACCCAAGCCCATGATGTAGTGTTATTGTCCCCTGCATGTGCAAGTTTTGATATGTTTAAAGGTTATAGTGAACGTGGACACCAGTTTGTTGAATGTGTGAACACACTTGCTTAGAAGAACGATAAGGAAAGTTGTATGGCTGGGTTAGCTCAGACGACCATAAATAAAATTAATCAGGTCTACAATGAGTGGGGAGCGAAAATTCCCGCTGAAGTTACGCCACGTAATGTACTGATTTTTTGTGTGATTGCCTTGCTTTGTATCGGTTCAATCATGGTGGCATCGGCATCGATGCCCTATGCTGACCGCTTACATGAAAATGCATTTCATTATGTAATCCGACACGGCATTTCCATTTTTGTGGCAGGTGTAGCTGCATTTCTGGCTTATAAAGTATCGCTGAATGTTTGGTTTAACAATACCTTTCCCCTGTGGATTATGACCATTCTGCTGCTGGCGGTGGTGCTAGTTGCCGGTACTGAGGTCAACGGTTCCACCCGCTGGATTCGTATAGCCGGTTTTACCTTGCAGGCCTCGGAAGTGGCCAAGGTCATGATGGCCATCTTTACTGCGGATTATGTGGTACGACGGGCAAAAGAGGTGCGAAGCAGTGCATCCGGCCTATACCGCTTGGTCGGCGTGATGATCATCACTGTAGGCTTAATCCTGCTGGAACCCGATCTGGGTGCGACTGCGGTAATTGTCCTGATGATTTTAGGCGTTTTCTTCCTGGCTGGCGCACCGCCAATTCAGTTTATTTTCTTCCTGATCGCAATTATCTTTGCTTTGGCCGCCGCAATTATCTTTGAGCCTTACCGTTTACAGCGTGCCTTATCATTTACCAATCCTTGGGCTGACCCCTTGGGCACCGGCTATCAGTTGTCTAATGCGCTGATGGCCTTTGGTCGGGGTGAATGGATGGGAGTCGGACTCGGTCATAGTATCCAGAAAATGTCTTATCTGCCTGAAGCGCATACTGATTTTATGTTAGCTATTTTAGGTGAGGAATTTGGCTTTTTCGGTATCAGTACCGTATTGATCCTATCCTTCATGATGGTGGTCTGTTGTATCAAGATTGGACATCGGGCCTTGCAGTATCAATATTTGCGTGCAGGTTATCTGGCCTATGGCATCAGTATTATTTTCTTGCTGCAAATCCTAGTGAATGCCGGCATGAATATGGGCATGTTACCGACCAAAGGTTTGACCTTGCCGTTTATCAGTTATGGCGGTTCATCGTTAATTATGTGTGCAGTGATGATCAGCCTGATTTTGAAAATTGATGCCACCACGCAAAAAGCCAATCCAAGTAAAGAGGAATCAAGCTTCTAGCGTTGATTCGGACAATTATTCCGGCTGAGCATGGTTTAAAACGGTGCTCGGCATTTCAGTTCCACAATGCAAGCATTGCACAAATTCTCCTTTTACTTTTGAGAGGGGAATCAGTGGAATAAAAAATAAAGAAAAATAATTGCCTTGCTGTTTCAATTCATAAGCGCTGCGCGTTCTGCATACCGGGCATAGAGACTGATTTTTCTCGACCACTTTGGTTTTAGGGCCAATACCAAAGATAAAAAACATTTTAAGTCTGCCATTGATTACTGTAAATGTTTTTAGCTTAACGATAATCCGAGTTTTATAAATAGCTGCCGTGTAGCTCAGTTGTATGCGGAATCAAGTCTGTATTCCACTGGACAATGGCCTGTTTCAGCATATTTTGGGGCGTGTCTAAATCGACTTCCGGTTGGTGCAAAGCGCGAATGGCTTGCTGTAATAATTCAGGAGCACGCTTGAGATCGAGTGCTTGAGCCAGATTTTGTTTAGAGAGTTTTTGTCCCTGAGCATTCATCGCCAAAGGCAGATGCATATAGTCAAGTTGCGGATAACCCAGCAGCGAACCGAGCCAGATTTGCCGTTCGGTATTATCCAGCAGGTCGGCACCGCGAACTACGTGGGTCATGCCTTGCAGATAATCATCAACCACTACGGCGAGCTGATAATTGATAATGCCATCACGGCGCTTTAGCATGAAATCGCCCAGGTCCTGTTGCAGGTTGGAACAGTGTGTGCCTTGCAGGCGATCGGTGAAGCAAATCTGTTGATTTGATACTTTCAGACGAATGGCTTGCTGCTGAAAAGGCAGGTTTAAATCCCGGCAGGTTCCGGCATAGATATGATTGGAGCCGAGCATTTTACGGGTGCACTGGCAGGCATAGACCCAGCCTTGCTGATGCAGCTGTTCTATGACAGATTCATAAATATCGAGGCGGTCTTTCTGGAAAATGATCTCGGCATCGGGCTCAAACTGGAACGCATCGATTGAGCGCAAGATATGTTCTTCACTACCGGGATAAATACGCGGCATGTCGGTATCTTCAATCCGGACCAGCCATTGACCCTGATGGGCACGGGCATCGCAATAACTGGCCACCGCTGTAATAAGCGAGCCAAAATGTAAAGGGCCGGTTGGCGATGGCGCAAACCGGCCCACGTAATTCTCTTCAGCTTTCCCTCCCTTTTTTAAAGGGAGGGTCAGGGAGGGATTACTTAACACAGTATTAACCGTTGTTTTGCTTCTCTTTGATTTCTGCCAAGGTTTTGCAGTCAATACAAAGGGTAGCGGTTGGACGTGCTTCAAGACGACGCAGACCAATTTCAATACCACAGGTTTCACAGAAACCGTAATCGTCGTTTTTAATCGCTTCGATGGATTGCTCAATCTTGCGAATCAGCTTGCGTTCACGGTCACGTGTACGGAGTTCAATCGCAAACTCTTCTTCTTGTGTGGCACGGTCATTGACATCAGGCAATGCGGTATTTTCGTCTTGCATGGTGTTGAGGGTGCGGTCTACTTCAGACATGAGCTCCGCTTTCCACGCCAATAAAATCTGGCGGAAATGCTCAAGCTGTCCTTCAGACATGTATTCTTCATTTTTTTTAGGCTGATAAGGTGCAATACCAAATAAGCTAGCAGTAGAACCACTTTCTGACGCTTTTGGCTTTGTTTTACGCACGCGTTTGGTAGATTTTTCATCTACCACATCAGTTTGTTCGTCCAAGACTTGATTTTGGTTGTCATTCGCCATATAGGGCATTCCTCATCATATGCGTATTATCTATACGCAAAAAATATGGTGATATGCAAGTGTTTTTATCCAACCCTAAGGAGATTCTCCTTCGAGGGTCGTCATCATATAGACTTTTTGTGCTTTTTGATAGTCTTTGATGCTTGGATTCTATCGATCATGCTTCCTTCGGAAGCCATAAAGTAATAGAAAAAAAGCAAAATGAAAAGTTAGTAACCTGAAATTTCGCTATTAATTTGTTGCCGTACTGTTTGGACACGCTGAATTTGGGTTTCAAGCTCACCATTGGCTTTCAGATGCAGGACACGAAACCCCGGGGCCTGGTCATCCAGGGCAAAATTTTCACTGAAAGGTTTGAACTGGACACAGGTCGACGGAGTTGAGAAAAACCGGATGTGCTGCCATTCATGACACGAATCCTGATGCACATGACCAAAAATAACCGCTTTGACATGACTATGCCTGGCTAAAACAGCGGTCAAGTTTTCAGGGTTTTTCAGTTTATGTTGATCGATCCATTTTGATTGCATGGCAAAAGGATGATGATGACATGCCACAATGACAAATTGCTGTTGCAGTTCTGCCAATAGTTGATCTAGCTGTTGTAATTGCTCTGGTTTAATCCGGCCATCTATTCTGCCGTCTACGGCTGTGTTTAGCAGCAGCACGCTCCATCTGCCAAAATGAATGGCGTGTACCTGATTTTTATGCTGATAGAAAGGGAACAGATCAATATCATCATGATTGCCTGGAATTTGATAAAAGGGAATACCAAGATTCTGCATATAAGATAAATAACGTGTATACGTCTGTTTGACCGGTACTTGTGCCAGATCCCCAGTATGAATAATGGCATCGGTACTCGGATATTGCTGCTGAATCTGTTGCATCACAGCATGAAAGCTCTGTTCCGGATTCATCTCTACAAATTCCAGATCGTCCTGATCCATCAAATGTGTGTCTGAAATCTGAATAATGGTCCAGTCTTGCTGGTCTTCATTGGGTTGGTATAAAGTCATGTCCGACTCCCTAGACATTCCTTGTTGTTTTAATATGTTGTTGCAACCATTGCAAGGCCATAATGACTGGCGCATTCCTTAATCGGCCATTACTCAATAAGGTAGTGATTTCACTATAATCAATGATATGCAGCTGAATATTTTCCCCTTCATCCGGCATGCCAAACACTCCGCCGTGTTCAGGAAGATGCGCCTGGGCACTATATAAATGAAACAGTTCAGAACAGGCCCCAGCCGAAGGATAAAAGCTGAATAAATGCTGTAACTGGTCAATCTCGCAGCCTGATTCTTCCACGCTCTCACGACGTATACAGCTTTCCGGCGATTCATCACCATCGAGTACACCGGCAATCACTTCCAGTTGCCAGGGGGATTCTGGATCATCCATTGCACCGACACGGAACTGTTCAATCAAGGCAAATTTTTGCTGGGTATCATCATAAATCAGTACACCGGCAGCTTCAGGGCGGTGAATCAGTTCACGCTGCATAACAGGAGTGAATTTGCTCTGGTTAAATAAACGATGGCAGAGATTGACTTTTTCAACCTGAATGAAGCCACGAAAAAGATATTCACGCGACTGAATTTTAACTTGGTCGTTGTTATATGTGGCTTGTTTAATAATATTCATATAGCTCAGTCAGGATGAAAAGCATACATTCATCCTAACTGAGAATTTTATGAAAATAAAAGATTTTTTTTTAAGAATTACAGCTTGTGGTACAATTTTTGACCATGTTCATGATAGCTGGTTTTCATGGCATTCAAACCTGCTTCAATCTCTGTATCCTGTCCGTCATTAGTTTGATTTTTCGCATAATCCCTCACATTTTGAGTGATTTTCATGGAACAGAATTTAGGACCGCACATAGAACAGAAATGCGCAGATTTGTGCGCTTCCTTCGGCATGGTTTCATCATGCATGCTACGTGCCGTATCCGGGTCCAGACTCAAATTGAACTGATCTTCCCAGCGGAATTCGAAACGTGCTTTAGATAGGGCATTATCACGCACTTGCGAACCCGGATGGCCTTTGGCCAGATCGGCGGCATGGGCTGCAATTTTATAGGTGATGATACCGTCTTTGACATCTTTCTTGTTCGGTAAGCCCAAATGCTCTTTTGGCGTGACATAGCACAGCATGGCGGTACCATACCAGCCAATCATGGCAGCGCCAATCGCTGAAGTAATATGGTCATATCCCGGAGCAATATCAGTGGTTAAAGGCCCCAGAGTATAAAAAGGCGCTTCTTTACAGACTTCCAGTTGCAGATCCATATTCTCTTTGACCATGTGCATCGGTACATGCCCCGGACCTTCAATCATCACCTGTACATCATGCTCCCAGGCACGATGGGTCAGTTCACCCAAGGTACGTAGTTCACTAAACTGTGCTTCGTCATTGGCATCCTGAATACAGCCTGGACGTAAGCCATCCCCCAGGCTGAAGGACACATCATAGGCCTTCATGATCTCGCAGATCTCATCAAAATGCGTATACAGGAAGTTTTCCTGATGATGCGCCAGACACCACTGCGCCATGATAGAGCCGCCGCGAGAAACAATTCCGGTTAAGCGGTTAGCCGTCAGCGGTACATATCTTAAAAGCACGCCGGCATGAATGGTGAAATAGTCCACGCCTTGTTCTGCCTGTTCAATCAGGGTGTCTTTAAAGATTTCCCAGGTCAGATCTTCGGCTACACCATCAACTTTTTCCAGTGCCTGATAAATAGGAACTGTCCCAATTGGAACAGGAGAGTTGCGGATAATCCATTCACGGGTTTCATGAATATTTTTGCCGGTCGACAAATCCATAATGGTGTCAGCACCCCAGCGGGTGGCCCAGGTCATTTTCGCTACTTCTTCATCAATGCTGGAACCGAGTGCGGAGTTGCCGATATTGGCATTGATCTTGACCAGAAAATTACGTCCGATAATCATCGGTTCAATTTCAGGATGGTTAATATTGGCCGGAATAATGGCACGGCCTTCCGCTACTTCCTGACGCACAAATTCAGGGGTAATTTCCGTCAGATTCTTGGCCCCGAAGTTTTGACCGGCATGCTGGCGTGCATCGACACCTGCCTGCTGGCGCTGGTTTTCACGAATGGCGATATATTCCATTTCCGGAGTAATGATGCCCTGACGTGCATAGTGCATCTGGGTAACATTTTTGCCCGCTTTAGCACGGCGTGGCTTTTGAATATGGGCGAAACGGATTTCTGCCGTACGAATATCTTTCAGACGTTCCTGTCCAAAAGCAGAGCTCAAGGTATCTAAACGTTCGGTATCCTGACGTTCTTCAATCCAGCTTTCACGCACATTGGGCAAACCTTTATTCAGGTCAATCGCCACGTTCGGGTCGGTATAAACGCCTGAAGTGTCATAGACCATAATGGCCGGATTGTGTTCACCACCCAGACCGGTTGGGGTTTCGGTCAGGGAAATTTCACGCATAGGCACCTGAATGTCACTACGCGAACCTTGAATGTAGACTTTTCTGGAAGCGGGTAAAATTCGGGTGAGATCTTTGGCATCTTGCTCATGCTGAGCGGAAATATCTGTTGCAGAGCGATTCGTTAATTGGTCCATGGTAATGATCCTTGTGAATAATATCAACGAATCAAGCACGACCAAAAACGTGGCAGATTGATCTGATTGAATGATTTTAAAATCAACACAAATCAATTGAAGGCTTAGGTTTTTTGATGGCTTGATTCCTACGCAGGTCTTAACCTGATCAGGTTCAACGGTACTCACCCTCAAATGCCATATTTGCATATAGAATTTAGGCGATCTCAGCGAGTTATTACTCGCGCTCCGTCAAGCTATGAATCAATACTACCATGTCCATGTACTAAAAAACATTCACATAAAACATCGCTTTTCGGCTGGCATCCAGATCGGAGACTGAGAGGCAGCTTAAAGACAAACGGCATCACTAAAACAGTCACGCGGGTTGGAAAGGCTCAGATTTTGTAAACCCAAATATTCATCTAACTGTCTGAGTGTGAGCTGTTTTTCAGACATCGACTGTTGTTCTTTGAGGCTAAGCTGAACAGGAATTTCTTGTAAGCGCTGCTGTTCGGATAACTGTAGAAACTGCAGAAACTTGCTCGCTTGAACCGCTAAATGTGAGTTTTTGACCTGGGCTAATTTTTCAATTTCATCCATTGAACTGCTTTGCACTGCATATTTATCCAGGTAAGTATCCGAGACAGGCGAATCATGCATGCCTTTAAATAAAAACAGGGTATACATCTGTAAAAGATATTCCGCATCTTTACGATAGCTGCTTTTGGGGTATTGATTTAAATATTCTTCCCAGAATAAAGCCCGGGTCACAATTTCATGCGGTTCAATCATCAAGATATGCTCTGAAAATACCGGCAGCGTATTTTGTGCCGCCAGATTTTCGATAAAGACCTGTTCGGCTTGTGGCATATAAGGCGCAAAAATTCTGGCTAAATATTCGGGGCTGCGGCGATAATTGATCTGGCCTTTACCGCGATCATACAGCTCTATATAAGCTTGCCCTTTATGTTTTAATAAATATTGATCACGTAACGTCAGTTGTTCAAAACGGTTTTGTTGAATGGTCGGATGCTGCGATAAATCAAAAGCATACTCTTCGAAAGCAGCTTGCTGTGGCGCTGTTCTATCCACACTAAGGAAGTTGTTGTACATTTGATTGGATAGTTTTAATAAATGTTGTTGTTCTGCTAATGTGGACAGCGGCAAGCATAACTTGAGATCCTGATTAATCTGTTCCAGGGCAAAAGTGGTGCGTTCTGCATTAATGGCCAGCATGTTTTTCTCAAGATTTTTGCATAATAGGTTTAAATCTACCGTTTCATCTTGTTGTGATTGTTTTTGTACCGGTTCTTGAATAGGTTGAGGTTCGGGTTTTTGACACCCGATAAGAAGGATAAAAATAAAGAAAGGGAAATATTGCTTAACAGAAAATTTTGTTTTTAACGGCACAGTCATTCTATATCGGGTACATGCGGCAATGATTTGCAGGGTATGCGGGTATTGTATAACTGAAAAAGTCTTTGTCTGTGTAGTGTTGTGAAGGATTTTGGTTACGTGCTGTGATGATGGAGCAGTCATGTGGAGGTTGATGAATAACAGCTGAGCAGATGGCAAAAATTAATAAAAATCATACGGAAAATTGAGCAGATCATTTTAATATTGCATAGCTTTTATTATAAATATGCATGTCTATGGATGGTCGCAGGTCGGGATTTACGATAAAAAATGGATATTAAAATAGTCATTGGTGTATGTGTGTTGCTGTTCAGTCCATGGAGTCATGCTCTGGATTTGGTGCAAGCCTATCAACGGGCGAAAAACAGCGATCCCAATTGGCAAGCGAATCTTTTACAGTATGAAGCAGATCAACTCAATCTGGGCATTGCCAAAGGGAATTTATTGCCAACGGTGACTGTTTCTGGAAATGTGGTGCGTAAAAGTCAGCAGAGCAGTGACAGCACTATTCCTGGTTTTCCTGTAGATGCATTTACGGCTTCCTCGTCCACTACTCGACAAATTGCCATTACTGCTCGTCAGCCACTATTTCGCTGGGATGCCTGGGAAGGTTTAAAGCAGATTAAAACTTCCGTTAATCTGAGTGAAATCACTTTACAATTACAGCGCCAGGAACACATTTTAAACGTCTCGGAAAGTTATTTTAATATATTGCGTCAGCAGAGTTTAACCCTAGCCAATCTGCAGGAAGAAAAAGCCCTGTTTGAACAGCTGAATGTGATGAATGCCAAATTAAAAGAAGGACTGGTAGCAAAAAGCGATGTCAGTGAGGCCAATGCGCAATATCAAAGTGCCCGGGCCAACCGGATTGCCACGCATGTACAATTGGTTTTGGCACAGGAACAGCTGACCCAGTTAATCGGACCTTATCAAGAGAATTTGGCCGTACTCCGAGACGATTTTCAATTTCAAAAGCCTTATCCTGCTGATCTGGATGCCTGGACAGTGCTGGCACTGAGTCAGAATCTCTCTGTTCAGCAGGCACGTATCCAGCAGCGTTATGCAGAAGACCAGAAACGGGTAGAAAAAGCTGCCTTATATCCACAAATTGAGGCGGTAGGGACGTATGGATATATCAAGCAGTCCCCGCAAAATGTAGTATCCAGTGATGGCCAGTTTGACCAGATTGGCGTAGAGATGAACTGGAATGTTTATACTGGGGGCAGAACGCAAAAATCCATTCAAAAAGCCGCGGTGAATGTGAAGAAAAGCGAATCCCAGCTGGAGGCTGCAATTCGCAAAGCCAGCACCGATGTGAAAAAATCTTATATGCAGGTAGAAACTGATCAAGCCAAATTACAGGCACGAAAAGCCGCAATGGACTCTTCGGAAGTGGTTTCCCAAGCCTCTAAAGCACAATATCAGGAAGGTCTAAAAACCATGGTCGATGTGCTGCTGGCACAACGCAACGCTTTTTCTGCCAAACAGGATTATTTAAATGCAAAATATGATTATTTGATTAATGTGCTGCGTTTAAAAGCATCGGTCGGTAAATTGACCGAAAAAGACCTTGAAGAAATGAATGCCTGGCTGGTTGACAAGTCGTTCAAGCCAGTCAGCTAATCTTGCAGTTTTTGTCATAAAAACTTCATAGTAGGTATGCTTTAATATTAAACAAGATCATTCATTTTAAAATCGCTGTTGTGGAGTACGTCCCTTGCCAAACAATCCGGTGTTAAATCACCATATTTCTTCGCAATTTAATGAAGATTTGCAAGATGTAAATACCAAGTTTATGACCATGGGGGGCTTGGTCGAGCAGCAAGTGGCCAACAGTATTCATGCCCTGTTAGACACTGATGCCGCTTTAGCGATTGAAGTGCAATTTCAGGATAATGTAGTCAATCGTATGGAAACCGAGATTGATGAAGCCTTGACCCTGATTCTGGCACGCCGTCATCCTGCTGCGATTGATTTACGTATGGTGATTGCCATGTCAAAGGCCAATACCGACCTGGAACGTATTGGCGATGAAGCGGCAAAAATTGCCCGCATTGCACAAAATTTATGTGAAGAGGGCAGTTCGCCACGTGGCTATATGGAAACCCGTCACATTGGTAATCAGGTTCGTGTAATGATTCATGATGCGCTGGATGCCTTTGCACGTCTGGATGTTGATCAGGCTTTACGAGTATTGCTTGCCGATGCCGATATTGACCGTGAATACCAGTCTGCGACCCGTACCTTAATGACTTATATGATTGAAGATCCACGTCATATTTCACGGGTCATCAATGTAATGTGGGTACTGCGTTCTTTGGAGCGGATTGGCGACCATGCCCGTAATATTTCCGAACAGGTGATTTATATGGTCAAAGGGCTAGATGTTCGTCATACCAGTGTCGAAGAGATTGAACAGAAAGTTCAACGTTAATTATTCTAATAATTAAATAAAAAGCCTGCAATTTGCAGGCTTTTTAAATTTTAAAAATTTATTTATCAGGTGGCCGATTTAATAGAGCGGCTAATATAAAAGCTTCTATTTTCCCGAATATATAAAAATTAACAATTTGAGATAAGTGATATAAATTGTATCAAAAAGTGTGACTTATTTATCAAAAAAGTACACAAAATATATAACCCGAATTACGGATAAGAAAACCGCTTGAAAAAAAGATGGTTAGAGCCATTTAGAAAGTTACTACACAAACCAAAGACTCTAACCACCATGTTTGATTTTACAGAAATCTTCTGTGTTATTGATGATTTTTTTAAGAAATTTGAACCTATCTATTGGCAATTTCTCAAGCAGGAAAATAAGCGTAAACGAATTCGATTAGCAACCTTATCCCTCTCTGAAATTGTGACGATTGCAATTTGTTATAAAACATCGCAAGTAAATAATTTTAAAACATTTTTCCAATTGCTTTATCAATTTGAGAGTAAATTATTTAAGTCTTTGCCTTGCTATAAAAATATGCTCAGCCTGATTAACCAACATCAGCTTGCGATTCATGCACTACACCGTGCTTTAAGCAAAGGACAAGCATGTCAATATCTATGGATTGAC
>NZ_VPCP01000071.1:0-16175 GCF_013418145.1 Acinetobacter sp. YH12201
GCGCTCAGTAGGCAATTTTTCAAAATATTGTTAAGCCTTTTCTGAGCATGGTATTTTTCATGGTATTACCAATTAGCAGGAAAATAAGCCATTGAATATAAAAGATAAAAATGTCTTGTTTACAATAAAGTGGGAATAATTCGGGCCTATCCGAACGCCGCCGGCGGCCGCCGATCACCGCACGCAAGTAACTGAAATCATTAATTAAATATACTGCCGTCTATCGCGGTCTATCGCGGGGCAAGCCTCGCAATAGACGGTATGGCTGACGGTATGGCGACTCTTGCCGCATCGCCAAAACGAATATACCGTCAGGGGTAAGAGAGCTTCTGACGGTATTTTTTCTGTCTTATTCCCTTGATAATAATAGGAAATTTGCCATTCAGGTAGGCCAATTTGGGCCTGACGGTATATCGGGCGGCTCTCAGGCGTTTTTGAACGATCTCGGAGGGTCGAAATGCTGACTGACGCTGGCATCAAAGCACTGAAGCCAAAGAATAAATTATATAAGGTCGTAGACCGTGACGGTATGTACGTCGTGGTCAATCCCTCGGGGGCGGTCGTGTTCCGGTATGACTACCGCCTCAACGGGCGTCGGGAGACTTTGACGCTGGGCCGCTACGGCGCTTCCGACCTGTCGCTGGCGCGGGCGCGCGAGAAACTGATCGACGCCAAGCGCGCCATACTTGAAGGACGGTCGCCCGCCCGAGAGAAGCAACGCGAGAAGCGCCGCATCAAAGAGGCAAAGAGCTTCGGCGAGTTTGGCGAACGCTGGTTGCTGGAGGCGAAGATGGCCGACAGCACCCGCGCGATGCGCCGCTCGATCTATGAGCGGGACATTCTTCCGACCTTTCGGAATCGTCTGCTGACGGAAATCAGCCCCGACGATCTCCGCGCCATGTGCGCCAAGGTGAAGGCACGGGGAGCCCCGGCAACAGCCGTCCACGTCCGCGACATTGTGAAGCTCGTTTATGCCTTCGCGATCCTGCACGGGGAAAAGGTGCCGAACCCGGCCGATGAGGTTGGGCCTGCCTCTATCGCGACCTTTGTTCCCAAAGACCGCTCGCTCTCGCCTGCTGAAATCCGGGTCATGCTCGGCCAGCTTGAGCATGTGCCGACGCTGCCGACGATCCGTCTCGGAATGAAGCTGTTCCTGCTCACCATGGTCCGAAAGAGCGAGCTACAGGATGCGACTTGGGATGAGGTCGATTTCGAGAACGCCGTCTGGTCGATTCCCAAGGAGCGGATGAAGCGATCCAAAGCGCACAACGTCTATCTTTCGGAGCAAGCAATCGACATTCTCATTGCGCTCAAGACCTGCGCCGGCAACTCAAAATATCTGCTGCCATCGCGCTACGACGCGGATGCACCCATGTCGCGGGCGACCTTCAACCGCATCACCACCGCTGTCGTCGTGCGGGCGAAGAAGGAGGGCTTGCCGCTCGAACCTTTCACGGTTCACGATCTGCGCCGGACAGGCTCCACGCTCCTGAACGAGCTGGGCTTCAATAGTGACTGGATCGAAAAGTGCTTGGCGCATGAGGATGGGCGCTCGTCCCGTGGCATCTACAACAAGGCTGAATACGAGCACCAGCGTCGCCATATGATGCAGGAATGGGCAAACCTCGTGGACGCTTGGGTAGCGGGCCAGAAATACGTTCCGACGCTCTATCCGCCGTCAATGGACCTTCTGGTCCCTGAGCCTAGCGTTTGACCGGCCGGAATTTCCTGAGCTTCACGTCAGGAGACGGCGCGCGTTTGACGGCATTCTTTCTGGAGGCTTGGCGACGTTCCTCAAGCCAAGCCTCCACTTCGGCCAAGTCCCAAACCACGCATCGGGCCGTCAGATAGAACCGTTGGGGAAAATCACCCCGTTGCTCCATATCGTAGATGGTAGTGTCGGCAAGTGGAACGAGTTCCCGGAGCTGGTGTCTGCGAATGGTCCGTTTCGACAGCGCGGATGGCGAATGATCCGTCATCTTACCTCCGTGCTCATGCCGACGACGCTTTGTCAGGCGCACGCCGCGCCTTGGCGAAACCGCGATCCGTGGCGATGAACCGCTCCAGCATGGGCACGATCAGCCTGACGGGATCGGCGGCGGGCCTGCCGGTTTCACGGGCCAGCACCTCGGCATAGGCGGCCAGATCGCGGTGAAGCGGCGCGGGTAGCTCCACCGTCACCTTGACGGGCTTGTCGTCGGGCAGCGGGCCGAGTTTCAGCTTGGTCATGGGTCAACCTCCTGCGTTCTCGAATACCAGATCGCGGGTCACGATTACCCTGACCGGGAAGCCGGGCCGGATGGTCAGCGTTGGGGCGACCTGTAGCTGGCGCTGGATGATCTGCTGGCCTGCCTGATTGATAGTGTCCTGCGCGCCGTCGCGGATGGCGCGGATCAGCCGGTCCTCGTCGCTGGTCGCCAGCTCCGTGCCGACCGCGAGCAGCGTGGACAGCCCTGCGGCCTTCATCAGATCCCACCAATGGTAGTCAACACCGTCCTCAAGGCCGGCATAGCCGCTGGCGTCCGCGCCCGGCAGGCGCTCAAGGACGATGGAACGGCCGCCCGGCAGGATCAGGCGGTTCCACACCAAGAGCACCCTGCGCTGGCCGAAGGTCACGCCGTCATCGTATTGGCCGATGATGCGCGTTCCCTGCGGGATCAGGAGCAGCGAGCCGGTGGGACTGTCATAAACGTTCTCCGTCACCTGCGCGGTGATCTGGCCGGGAAGGTCGGAACGGATGCCGGTGACGAGCGCGGCGGGGATCACGGTGACACGCGCCTGGCCTGCGAGGCGATCCTGTGCCTGTCGTCGGGCACGCGCCCGAGCGAATGCACGCCTTCGCTGTCGCGGTACTTCAACATCACGAAGCGCAAGCTCTCGGACACGATCCGCGCCCGCCTGAACTTCCTCCAGCTTTGCCCGGTGGCGAGCCAGACGCCCGAAATGCAGTCGCTCGTGTCGGCGATCTCGCGCGGCGCTGGCCGTTGCGACGCGCAGTCGCTGAACTCGACGTTGATGATGTGGACGGGCGGCTACGACGATGGGCGCACGTACATCAGCAACCAGTTGCCGGACTACTGCGGGGCCTACACCGGCCACGCCTACACCGACTTCGCCAGCAGCGGCACGCTGCCGCGCTATGTCGGGACGCCAGAGCGGGGAGGGTATTGGGTCGAAGCGCGCGACTATGACCGCGCCTTGGCCGAGTACAACGAACGCATCCGGCGCGAGGACGAAGAGCGCCGCCGTCAGTCCTGGCTGAACTGAGGGAGGGGAGGGCATGCCGTTCTTCGCCGATCTGCCGCCGCAGCTCCAGGAGCGTGTCGTCTGCTCGATCTCGGCCGCCGTCAAGTACGAGGTGCCGGTCAACATCGTGTTGGCCGTCGCCGAGAAAGAGGGCGGCAAGCCGGGCCAGTGGGTGCGCAACTCGAATGGCACGCATGACGTTGGCCCGATGCAGTTCAACACTGCGTACCTGGGCGACCTGGCCCGGTACGGCATCACGGCGAACGATGTGGCGGCTGCCGGCTGCTACTCGTTCGACCTGGCCGCCTGGCGGCTGCGGATGCACATCCGCAACGACAAGGGCGACCTCTGGACGAAGGCGGCGAACTACCACTCGCGCACGCCGCAGTACAACGCGGTGTACCGGGCCGACCTGATGCGCAAGGCGTCGAAGTGGGCCGATTGGCTCGAAGCTCGGTTCGTCACGCTCGACGTGACGAAGGCAGGGGCCACCCCCTCGACGCCCAGCCAGCCCGCGACGATGGCCCAGCGGGCGACGCCGGCGGCCAGGCCGGCACCAGCACCCCAGCAGGCCGCCCCAGCGGCCGCAGCAGCTCGCAGCGTGTCGGTGGCCGGCTACGTGCCCCGCACGGTGTCTTTCAACACTTCACGCGAGGGGTCGGCCGAGTAGGCCGGTTCTTCCGATTTAGCGGCTAAACATGGACAAATTCCACGCCTTCATGATGCGGTACACGCTGGGCGTCGGCCGGTTGCTTCAAGCCTATTGCAAGTGGGCGGAAGGGCAGGCCAAGAACCAGCTCGATTTGCTTCTGCTGGGCCTCGGCCCGATCTTCGCCTTGGGCCTTCTGCTGTGGGCGCTGCCGGCGTGGATCGGCAAGCCCATCGCCTTCGTGCTCTCGCTGCCCGCGCTCTACATCATCTTCCTGGTGCTGCGTGCCTACGCCATTCGCGGGGGCCGGCGCTGATGAAGGCCCTGCGGATTCCTGATGGAACCGTCGAAGCGTTGAAGTGGCTCGCGCTGGTTCTCATGACCGGCGATCACGTCAACAAGTACCTGTTCAACGCGACGCTGCCGGTGCTGTTCGAGGCCGGCCGCGTCGCGCTCCCCCTTTTCGTGTTCGTCCTGGCCTACAACCTGGCGCGGCCGGGCACGCTCGAACGCGGTGTGTACGGCCGCACCATGTCGCGCCTGGCTGTGTTCGGCGCGCTGGCCTCGGTGCCCTTCGTGGCGCTCGGTGGCCTGTACGCCGGTTGGTGGCCCCTCAACGTGATGTTCACGCTGCTGGTCGTCACGGCCACGGCCTACCTGGTCGAACGTGGCGGCAAGCTGCACCTGGCGGCCGCCGGCGTCGTGTTCCTTGTCGGCGGCAGCTCGGTCGAATACTGGTGGCCGGCCGTGGCCTTCGGCCTGGCCGTGTGGTCGTACACGCGCCGGCCGAGCTGGTCCGCCGCGGCGGTCGCGGTGCTGGCCTGCGCGGCCCTGTGGTTCATCAATCGCAACCTGTGGGCCTTGGCGGCCCTGCCGGTGCTCTTCCTGGCCTCGCGTGTCGATGTGCGCGTGCCGCGCCTGCGCTGGGCCTTCTACGCCTATTACCCGCTGCACCTGGCCGCGCTCTGGTTGATCCGTATCCCCATGAGCAAGGCCGGCTACCTGTTCTTCTGATTGGAGTCCTGCCCCATGCGAAAACCCGTTCTTCTGGCCCTCTCTATGGCGTTCCTGGTCAGCGCGCAAAGCGCCCTGGCCGCCGGCGACGCCGGCAACTTCGGTACGCCGATCAAGTCGGGCGTCTCGGTGTCCTTCCCCGACAGCAGCGCGACATTCCAGCCCACGCCCGAGGCGCTGGAGCTGCTGGCCGACGCCAGGAACGCGGCGATCATCTACATCAGCGGGCGCACCAGCACGTTACGGCCCAGCGCGGCCGACGAGGCCCTTGCGCTGCGCCGCGCGCTCTCTGCCAGGTCGTACCTGGTGGCGCGTGGCGTGTCGCCGCTCAAGATCATGGTGAACTTCGCATCGGCGGCCGACTTCGTGGCCGACAACTCGACGGCCGAGGGCCGGCGAGAGAACCAGCGCGTGGACATTGAGGTGGTCTACATCCCGACCTACTGAGCGATCCGGCATCGCCATTCCTGGCGGTGCTGCAGGTCGCTCCAGCAGCGTCGCATCGTCGGCTCTGACGATGCAGGCCCGGCCGGCTTCCCTTGACAGCATCGCCATTTCTGACGATGCTGGCCAAGTCCCGATTTACTCCAGGAAGAAGGCCATGAGATACCCCGGCGGCAAGGGCGGTGCCGGCGTCTACCAGACGATCATCAACAACATCCCGCCTCACGACACGTACATCGAAACGCACCTGGGCGGCGGCAACATCCTGGAGCGCAAGCGGCCCGCTGCCCGCAGCGTCGGCATCGACGTTGATCCCGAGGTGATCGAAGTCTGGCGGCAGCTCGACGTGCCCGGCCTGGAGCTGCACCACGGCGACGCCGTGGCCTGGCTGGAGTCCCACCCGTTCACCGGCACCGAGTTCGTCTACGTCGATCCGCCCTACGTGATGGACAGCCGACGCGGCGGCAAGCTCTACCGCCACGAATACGACGACGCCGACCACGTGCGCCTGCTCGACGTGCTGGCCGGCCTGCCGTGCGCGGTGATGGTGTCGGGCTGTCAGCTCAACAATCTATGACAGCTCTCCCTTGGCGTCATGGAGAACCATCGACTTCAACGCGATGACACGCGGCGGCATCGCCATTGAACGGCTCTGGATGAACTATCCCGAGCCGGCCGAGCTGCACGATCTGCGCTACCTCGGCAGCAACTTCCGCGAGCGCGAGCGCATCAAGCGTAAGAAAGCCCGCTGGCAAGCGAAGCTCGCCAAGCTCGACCCGCTGGAGCGGGCGGCGATCATGGAATGCCTGCGCGAGCTGGAGGCGGCCGAGTAGGTCACGCCTGCGCCTGGTTGTGCAGCGCCCATATGCGCTTGACCTGGCTTTCACTGCACCCGGCCAGCCTGGCCGTCTCTGGAATGCTGTGGCCTGCGGTGCGCAGCGCCACAATGCGTTCATGCACCTTCGTGTTGGCCTTGCGGCCGGTGTAGCGGCCGGCGTCCTTCGCCAGCTCGACGCCCTGCCGCTGCCGCTCGCGGCGATCCTCGTAGTCGTCGCGGGCCATCTGCAACGCCAGCTTCAAAAGCATGTCCTGGATCGACTCCAGCACCACCTTTGCCACGCCCTTCGCCTCGGCGGCCAGGTCGGATAGATCGACCACGCCAGGGACAGCCAGGCGCGCGCCCTGGGCGCGGATCGAGGCCACGAGGCGTTCGGCCTCGGGCAGCGGTAGGCGGCTGATGCGGTCGATCTTCTCCGCAACGACGACTTCACCGGGTTGCAGGTCGCCGATCATGCGCAGCAGCTCGGCGCGATCGGCGCGAGCGCCCGAAGCCTTCTCACGGTAGATGCCGGCGACGTAGAAGCCGGCGGCCCTGGTGCTCTCCACGATGGCGGCCTGCCTGGTCAAGTCCTGCTCGTCGGTGCTGACGCGCAAGTAGATGCGCGCGACCTTGAAGGCGACGCCGGCGGCCTGGTGCTCGGTCGGCGTCCGCATGATGCGGTCGGCACCTTCGACCAGGCCATCGCCGCCGACGCGCAGCGGTGGCGTCTTGGCGAGCGCCTGGCGCGCTGCGCGTGACTGGCGCGGCATGGCCGCGATCTGTGTTTCCTGGGCGGTGCGCGGCGTGATGATCGCGCTGCGCTTCGCCTTGGTCTTGCCTGGGAAGTAGCCGTTGCGGCTGGTCATGGGTTCCTCCGGTCATTTTGGGTATACGCAAAGTGTCCGGTCATGCTACCCCCGGCCAAAAAGGCCGTCATGCGGTTTATCTGTCGTTTTCAGAAGACGGCTGCGCCAAATGTCAGAAGCCGAATGCACTACAGCAGCAAAGGGGGTTGAACCCATCAGGGAATGACGGGCGGCAGGCGGCCAGGAGCGGGCCTTCGCAACGGTCCGCTTCCGCACCCAAATCAAGCTCAGGCCTGGGGCGGACATCGGCTCTTCGCACCAATGTATTAACTCTGCGGCAATGCGTCGATGGATCGCAGAATATTCCGTGCGATGTCGACACGCTTTGGGAGGTCGTCCAATCTATTTGGAGTATCAATATTCAGGGCGAAAAACACTGGCCCGGTCGGCCATTCAACCCAACCGACCCACCAGCCAATCTTGCCACTCCATCCAGTTTTTGCACGGAGGATCCAGTCCTTGCCTGCCTCGTTGATCATCACGTCTTTGACCAGACGCTGGTGGTCGATACGAAAGGGTAGCTCGTTGCGATAGAGCAAGCGCAAGAAGGAGATCTGTTCATAGGCCGAGATTTTCAAGTCGCCTTCGACCCAGAAGGGTGCTTCGCCTGTAGCGACTGCGTTGCCGTACTTGATTCGTTGCAAGTAAGCTGTCTCACGCTTCGTCCCTATCTGCATGGCAAATCGCTCGTACACCCAGACAGTAGAGTTGCGCATTGCGGAGCGCAGATCCTGATCTGCGTTCCACGCCTCAGGAGAACGTTTGACACCGTCCCAGGGAATCTGCTGGAACTCGTCACGGAGGACACCGGCATCTAGGGCAAACAAGCTGTGGGGAACCTTGAAGGTGGACGCAGGCGTATAGCGCCGCTCAGCACGCTCTGCGTCATACACAAAAGTTGCCTCGCGTCCGCGGCGGGCATCAACCACAACAATCGTGCCGCGTGCGGCGGCCTCGGCGAAGAATTTGGACCAGTCGGCCCGGTTCTGAAGGTCTCCTGCAGCCAGCGCCTTGGATCCAAAGAAAATGGGCAGGGCGGAGAGGATGAGGTTTCGTCGATTCATGAACAGATTTTACTGAGGCCGATCAGGATCTTTTCTGTTTGGGCATGCACGCACTTTGAATAGTGCTTCACGGAGGCGTACATGGTTTCCTCTAGTATCAACATTGAACAGCTGCTTTCCGGTCATGAGGTAGGTGCAAGGTCTGCATAGGGTCGACACCGGCAATCGGATCGTTGCCGCACTGAACAGCCTCGTTCCAGGTCGCCGCTACTATGCGGCTGAACCTCGGGAGAGCAGCTTTACGCCGTCTGGTCGCAGCTCTCCCTTGGGTGACACATGCCGGTAGAGCGTCTGCCGGGTAATCCCCAGTTCTTCGCAGAGATCGCCCACCTTGGTTTCCGGTTGCCCCATGCTGGCCATCGCCAGGCGTAGCTTGGCGGCGGTCATCTTGAAGGGGCGCCCCCCTTTCCTGCCGCGAGCGCGCGCCGAGACAAGCCCGGCGACCGTTCGCTCGGAAATCAACTCCCGCTCGAACTCTGCCAGCGCAGCAAAAATGCCGAACACAAGCTTGCCGGCGGCAGTCGTCGTGTCGACCGCTGCACCGTGACCGGTCAGGACCTTCAGTCCCACGCTACGCGCAGTCAGGTCGTGCACGGTATTGATCAGGTGGCGCAGATCGCGGCCGAGCCGATCGAGCTTCCATACGATCAGCGTATCCCCTTCACGAAGCGCCTTCAGGCAAGCAGCCAACCCTGGGCGATCATCGCGTCGGCCTGATGCCAGATCCTCGTAGAGATGGGCAGGACTCACGCCGGCGCCGATGAGCGCATCGCGCTGCAAATTGGTGGATTGGGATCCGTCCGCTTTCGACACCCGCATATAGCCGATCAACATCTCTTCGCCTGTCACATATACGTTCGATTATGTGACAGTGTGAGCCAGAACGTGCCGGTCGTCAAAAATTGTCACTTAACCCGTAATTCTGTCTAAGGCATACAAAGGGTGTTTATGGTTAGTAAAGTGACGGCGCAAGACAGCATCGTGCAGGGGACTTGTCGTTTTCAGAAGACGGCTGCACTGAACGTCAGAAGCCGACTGCACTATAGCAGCGGAGGGGTTGGATCCATCAGGCAACGACGGGCTGCTGCCGGCCATCAGCGGACGCAGGGAGGACTTTCCGCAACCGGCCGTTCGATGCGGCACCGATGGCCTTCGCGCAGGGGTAGTGAATCCGCCAGGATTGACTTGCGCTGCCCTACCTCTCACTAGTGAGGGGCGGCAGCGCATCAAGCGGTGAGCGCACTCCGGCACCGCCAACTTTCAGCACATGCGTGTAAATCATCGTCGTAGAGACGTCGGAATGGCCGAGCAGATCCTGCACGGTTCGAATGTCGTAACCGCTGCGGAGCAAGGCCGTCGCGAACGAGTGGCGGAGGGTGTGCGGTGTGGCGGGCTTCGTGATGCCTGCTTGTTCTACGGCACGTTTGAAGGCGCGCTGAAAGGTCTGGTCATACATGTGATGGCGACGCACGACACCGCTCCGTGGATCGGTCGAATGCGTGTGCTGCGCAAAAACCCAGAACCACGGCCAGGAATGCCCGGCGCGCGGATACTTCCGCTCAAGGGCGTCGGGAAGCGCAACGCCGCTGCGGCCCTCGGCCTGGTCCTTCAGCCACCATGCCCGTGCACGCGACAGCTGCTCGCGCAGGCTGGGTGCCAAGCTCTCGGGTAACATCAAGGCCCGATCCTTGGAGCCCTTGCCCTCCCGCACGATGATCGTGCCGTGATCGAAATCCAGATCCTTGACCCGCAGTTGCAAACCCTCACTGATCCGCATGCCCGTTCCATACAGAAGCTGGGCGAACAAACGATGCTCGCCTTCCAGAAAACCGAGGATGCGAACCACTTCATCCGGGGTCAGCACCACCGGCAAGCGCCGCGACGGCCGAGGTCTTCCGATCTCCTGAAGCCAGGGCAGATCCGTGCACAGCACCTTGCCGTAGAAGAACAGCAAGGCCGCCAATGCCTGACGATGCGTGGAGACCGAAACCTTGCGCTCGTTCGCCAGCCAGGACAGAAATGCCTCGACTTCGCTGCTGCCCAAGGTTGCCGGGTGACGCACACCGTGGAAACGGATGAAGGCACGAACCCAGTGGACATAAGCCTGTTCGGTTGGTAAGCTGTAATGCAAGTAGCGTATGCGCTCACGCAACTGGTCCAGAACCTTGACCGAACGCAGCGGTGGTAACGGCGCAGTGGCGGTTTTCATGGCTTGTTATGACTGTTTTTTTGTACAGTCTATGCCTCGGGCATCCAAGCAGCAAGCGCGTTACGCCGTGGGTCGATGTTTGATGTTATGGAGCAGCAACGATGTTACGCAGCAGGGCAGTCGCCCTAAAACAAAGTTAACCTCTGAGGAAGAATTGTGAAACTATCACTAATGGTAGCTATATCGAAGAATGGAGTTATCGGGAATGGCCCTGATATTCCATGGAGTGCCAAAGGTGAACAGCTCCTGTTTAAAGCTATTACCTATAACCAATGGCTGTTGGTTGGACGCAAGACTTTTGAATCAATGGGAGCATTACCCAACCGAAAGTATGCGGTCGTAACACGTTCAAGTTTTACATCTGACAATGAGAACGTATTGATCTTTCCATCAATTAAAGATGCTTTAACCAACCTAAAGAAAATAACGGATCATGTCATTGTTTCAGGTGGTGGGGAGATATACAAAAGCCTGATCGATCAAGTAGATACACTACATATATCTACAATAGACATCGAGCCGGAAGGTGATGTTTACTTTCCTGAAATCCCCAGCAATTTTAGGCCAGTTTTTACCCAAGACTTCGCCTCTAACATAAATTATAGTTACCAAATCTGGCAAAAGGGTTAACAAGTGGCAGCAACGGATTCGCAAACCTGTCACGCCTTTTGTACCAAAAGCCGCGCCAGGTTTGCGATCCGCTGTGCCAGGCGTTAAGGCTACATGAAAATCGTACATTACGAAGCGAATGCACCATGGATAGGAAGAATGAAATGCCCAAACCCAAAGTGTGGGAAGGAAACTCCTGCCTGGCAATCGAGCGGCATGAGCGACAGTTGCCCGCATTTTTTCTGTGATACTTGCTCGAATGTAATCCATAGAGAGCAGGACCATGCATTACTGTATGAAAATGAAATCAATCAAGAGCTCTTGGATCGAATAGCAGCAACTCTTCCAGATTGCCCTTGCGGGGGTAGGTTTGTTCCTGGTGCAAACCCAAAGTGTCCGAGTTGCAAGACCGAGTACGTGCACCAATGGGATGCAGTGAAAAGGTTGAATGTACCTTTTATGCCAATCTTGGATGGTTCCTGCTTGATTCGAGATAGGCTGTATTCGTATGAAGTATGCATTGGTTCTAAACCAAAATACTGGTGGCGTTTGTTCACAAATGCCTTAACAAGTTTAGGCAAGGGACGCTCCTGACGTCGCGCCCCTGCTAAAAGCGTTAGATGCACTAAGCACATAATTGCTCACAGCCAAACTATCAGGTCAAGTCTGCTTTTATTATTTTTAAGCGTGCATAATAAGCCCTACACAAATTGGGAGATATATCATGAAAGGCTGGCTTTTTCTTGTTATCGCAATAGTTGGCGAAGTAATCGCAACATCCGCATTAAAATCTAGCGAGGGCTTTACTAAGCGGCACTGTTGCAAATAGAGATTTGATTCGATGAAGTTCCTTTTTAAAAGTGCTTAGAGACCGAAAACCCTGTTGATTAGACACACTTCACCTTGAGGCTGACCATAATAAAATGACGATGCTTGTCCTTTACGTAGTGCACGCATGACTTCAATACCTTTAATTGTGGCATAAGCCGTCTTCATAGATTTGAATCCTAATGTGGCCCTGATGATCCGCTTTAACTTACCATGATCACATTCAATGACATTATTTTTATACTTAATCTGCCTGTGCTCAATATCTACTGGACATTTTCCTTCTCGCTTTAACCGTGATAAAGCATGGCCATAGGTCGCTGCTTTATCTGTATTGATGACCCGTGGAATTTGCCATTTTTTCACCGTATTGAAGATTTTTCCTAAAAAACAATAGGCTGATTTACTGTTCCGTCTAGCGGAAAGGTAAAAGTCAATCGTATGACCACGTTGATCAACTGCACGATACAGGTAAGTCCATCGCCCCTTCACTTTGATATAAGTCTCATCCATATGCCATGAATGTAAATCTGTAGGATTACGCCAATACCAGCGTAAGCGTTTTTCCATTTCTGGAGCATAACGCTGAACCCAACGATAAATTGTGGTGTGGTCAACATTCACACCCCGTTCAGCGAGCATTTCTTGAAGTTCACGATAGCTGATGCCATATTTACAATACCAACGAACAGCCCAAAGAATGATTTCACCTTGAAAGTGCCGACCATGGAAGGGATTCATCTGCTGTATCTCGAAATAAATAAGATATTTAGCTTATCATGTCAGCCTATTTGCAACAGTGCCATATATTCGCCTTTTGGATGGAGAACAAGCTCTGCACCACCAAAGCCCACATTTATTACATTGCCTTACCCTGCAACGTTTAATCCATCCATTACAGCAATACTACCCGTTCACATTACTTTATCTCGGCTGATAATCAGCGCAGTAACTTTAGCCAATCTCGCTGCAATTTCCATGTCAGGAATTTGTCCACTTATTCCAATGATGATGAGAACTGCAGCATTGACTTAGATCGCCAGTGCTCAGTACTGGCCATCATGTAGCTTTTATCGCTTTAGCGCCTTAACTTATTTAAGTGGCGTAACTTGCATAACTTATGCATCCTATTTAAGTGATGTAAGTTATAGTATTCCGTGTCAGGAATCTGTCTACTTATCAGCGTCCGCGGAACTGCAGGATTTCTGGTTTTGTTGTTCGCAACGAGGGCTAATTCTGGAGTTCCGTATAAGGCATAATCAATAACGACGCCTGATGCGAACATAGCGATTGGGCTGAAACGGAAGGTATCAGGAGCAATCGCTTTGGCAGAATTCCCCAAGGTGCTCACAATAAGATTCACATTGATGAAATCTGGCTTTCTACTCAGCCCATGGATATGCGAGCAGTTACTTATACTGCTCTTTCTCATGTCCTAAAAGCCTTTGACCATGTCAAATCGCAACATTGAGGTTATCTTGTTTTGGAATAAGCGTGGTCATTGTATGAAAGTGTTGATATATGATGGACTGGGTATTCAAAGCTCTACGGTTGGAACAAGCAACATTTCACTGGACTCAAACTCATCATAGTGAAACAATTACAAGCATTGATTCAGAGTTTCGCTTGATAAAGAATTTGACAATGTGCATCAAACATCATGACATCAATTCAGTCAGCCAAGCTGAATAGCCTAGATCCGTGTCTGTGCAGAAAAGGACGCCTTCATATAAAATAACTCAAATAGATAAATTACCACCACACTGCTAGAGCCTGAGCTGAATTTAAAAATATCTATAGGGTTCACCGGGGACTTACAGTAAATTTAACTTGGATAAAAAATATCCCCCTTAAAAAAGTGGGATATTTTTAATTTATTTATTTAATATTTCTTTTAATTCATCTGCACTATATGTCGATAAATTTTCTATAGCTGCTCGAACAATACTTGAACGATTTATTCTTGCATTTTGCCCTTTTACAACCAGCTCATCAATTAGTTTACTAATATCTTCATTGAGAGAAAAAGTGTAACGAATAAATTTTTTTTCACTTGATTCTAAAGCCTTTACCCTCTTTTCTGCACCAGATATAAATGCATCTAACATTTTATCTTGTTCAGTAGGTTCAGGTTTTTTGTTTAGCCCAGTTAAACCAGCCATAGTTATACTCCTAAAAACTCTCTTGCAATACTTTCAATTTCAGCTTTCGCTTTAGGATCACTATTTACTTCAAAAACCGAAAGCCCATTTTCATCTGCATCATCATAAACATTTCGATTTGTTGTGATTGAATTCAATGCATCAATACCAAATGATTTGCATGCCTCTTTTGCATCTAAAATTCTTTGAACTTGAGAAGGAAGAGTTGGACACTGAGTAATAATTGCTCTAGCTTTCAGATTTGGATTTACTGTCTTTGCTAATTTTAAAACTTGTTCCATATGATCTAAAGTTTTTAGATCTCTTCGTTTGGGTCTAAACGGCAATAACATATGTGTAGCTATAGTCATTGCTGAACGTAATGCTTCAGAATCCTGTCCACCTGCATCAATGATAATATCTTGGTATCTTTTATCTAAATCTTTTAAAACTGAACGTATATTCCCTGATGCTTGTACTGATGGAATATTATTTAATTCATCGTTTTCATCTCTTTCTTTGACCCAATCTGTTGTTGTTCCTTGAGGGTCAGCATCTAATAAGAGGACGTCTCTTTGACTTTGTTGTAAGTAAACTGCAAGATTTTGAGCTAAACAGCTTTTACCAGCACCGCCTTTTTCACCACCAACTAAGATAATCATAATTTATGTAAGTTACGTAAGTTTGTTTGTGTATAATTTAACGGTGATTTATGAAGTAATCAACTATCATGAAAAAAAAAATTAAAAAAAAAGTTATCCACAAAAGAATGGTCTTTTTGAATTTATATATATTTATTTAAATTTATTATTTATATCTCTGCTCAAAGCTTGACTAGCAAAGGGATACAGGAAGTATATGTTGACAAATTCCTACCAATAAGTTGACTTTTTCCTGTTTCTGAGTTGACATATTCCTACCAATAAGTTGACTTTTTCCTGTTTCTAAGTTGACAAATTCTGTGCATAAGTTGACAAATTCTTTTATTAAAAATACTTTCATTTGTGGACGTTAAGTAGTATTGTCAATATATCTATTTATAACATTTTCCTTAATATATCTTCCTATGAGTAACATAGTATATAAAGATAATAATTTGGTTGAAGCATCGTATTCACTAAATCTATCTGAGCAAAGGCTAATATTAATTGCGATCATTGCTGCTCGAGAAATTGAGAAAGAACTTACTTCTGATACTATACTTACGATTCATGCTTCTGAATACATGAAACAGTTTAATTTAGGACGTCAAGCATCTTATGAAGCGTTACAATCTGCATGTGATAATCTTTTTGAACGGCATTTGAATTATAAAGCAGTAGATCCTATAACTGGAAAAATAGGAATATACAAAAGTAGGTGGGTTTCAAAAGTTGGTTATGTTAAGGAAGAGGGATGCGTCCAACTAATTTTTGCACCAGATATTATCCCCTTATTTGTAAAACTTGAAGAAAAGTTCACAAGATATGAACTTAAACAAATCTCACCACTTACAAGCATTTATGCTATTCGCCTGTATGAGTTACTCATACGTTGGAGATCAACTGGTAAGTTATATATTTCTATAGATGAGCTTAGATCAAAACTCGGATTGATAGAAGATGAATATAAAAAGATGGGAGACTTTAAAAAAAGGGTTCTTACCGTAGCTTTAAATCAAATTAACAAATTTACGGATATTACTGTTTCTTATATACAAAAAAAGGAGGGAAGAAATATTTCAGAATTACATTTCATGTTTGAAGAAAAAGAACAAAATAAAACGAGTACAAGTGCTCCTTTAGAGCCAACTTATAAATTGACAGCTAAGCAATGTATATTCTTTGCTAAAAAGCTATGTGATATTACTAACTATCCAAAATTTGGTAATGATTTCGCACATCGTGGAGAGACTCTAGAAGACTTTCAGGAAAGGATATCAAGTGATCTTCTTGATAGCGATAATGTTAGAAAGTATTTTTCTTATTTGTTAGAAGTTGGTTATGCTCCTAAATACAAGAAGTAACCCTTTAGTTAATTGTCACTTTAAACAAAAGACCACGCCCTCTCATACTAAGTTTTTAATTAAGATTGCTTTCATGTGATTTTAATATGAATTAGCATAAGTTACATAACTTATGCTGGTTAAGTAACCACCTATCCTGCCTTTATAATTTATTGCTGCAGTTCTCATCATCATTGGAATAAGTGGACAAATTCCTGACATGGAAATTGCAGCGAGATTGGCTAAAGTTACTGCGCTGATTATCAGCCGAGATGTCGTTATTGATTATGCCTTATACGGA
>NZ_VPCP01000072.1:0-15669 GCF_013418145.1 Acinetobacter sp. YH12201
CCCGGACTTAAATCCTATAGAAAAAATGTGGTCACGAGTAAAAATGATTCGCAATAAGTTTAGAGTTAAAGATATTGATAAATTGTTTAAAGATTACTGTAATGATTTATTTGGTATTTAGCTATATGTGATGCATAACGTTTATGCCATGGCAAGCAATGATGTAAATCAATAATTAAAGGATTATTTTTCATGGATGACTTCTTCATTATTGAGTTTGGAATTACGCATCCCGCGGTCTGGACTGACCCAGCGTGCGCGCTGGCCATTGCCGCGTAACAATACTTTAGGAAATGCCACGATACTGGCCGTCAGAGTGATCAGCCAGAATACAAAGGGATACCAGATCATCCAGAAGTAATTTTTGCCTAGCGAAGGTTCATAACGGCTGTCCATCCATTTGCTGATCGCAAACTGCAGCAGGCAGGTCACGCCCAAGAGCATGCCGGTGCCATAGGGTAAAAATGGTGAACTAATGCCCGATATACCCAATGGAACCACAAAATGGATTAACCAGAGGACGGCCATAAACAGCATCAAATAAGACCATACCAAAGTCAGCACCAGCTCACACAGCAGCGGCCATAAAAAATTCAGTTTCGGTTGAAACAGCACATCTATATTTTTAATCAGCACCTGTGCCCCGCCCATGGCCCAGCGTAGCCGCTGTTTCCACAAACCCTTGAATGTTTCCGGCATTAAAATCCAGACCAGGGCATTCGGTTCGAAGTGAATATTCCAGCCTGCCCGTTGCAGCTTCCAGGTAATGTCGATATCTTCGGTCAGCATGTCAGGTGACCAGTAGCCGACCTCATGTACCGCACTTTTACGAAAGGCAGTAATCACACCAGAAACGGTAAACAGCCGACCAAAGCTGCGTTGTGCCCGTTTAATCATGCCAACAATGGAGGAAAATTCTCCCACCTGAATACGTCCAATCAAAGTCGAACGGGTACGAATTCGCGGATTACCGGTGACCGCAGCCACGGTTTCATCCTGCAGAAAATGCCGTAACATCCAGGTCGCTGCATGCGGATCAAGCAAGGCATCACCATCAATGCCCAGAAGATATTCAGCATCGGTGAGCAAGCTTCCCGCCTGCAGTGCCATGGCTTTGCCCTGATTCTGTGCCAAATGCACTACACGCAATTTTTCATACCGGTCTGCCAGACGGTTTAACACGGCTGCGGTGTTATCGGAACTGCCATCATTGATCGCAATGACCTCAAAATTTGGATAATCCAGCGCAAGTGCATGACCCAATGTTTCTTCGGCATTATCACCTTCGTTAAAACAAGGTACCAGTACAGCCACCTTAGGATAATCAGGTAATGCCTCAGGCTGCTGATACGGCGGATCCTGTCGTTCTTTCCAGTAGAAAATCAGTGCACCGATCATCCATAAATACGACATAAATAATGGATAATAAAAAACAAAGTGCAATGCAGAATGCCAAAAATGCTGCAGCGTTGACATATGGAATTCCTTTAAGGAATAAGTTTGCTGGATTTCATATCAAAGGCTTTGCGTAACACGCCTGTATCTGGATAGTCCTGAATCGGATCATCCGGATAATACGCTTCATGCATCACCCCTTGGGTATATAAAGACTCAATGGTTCTGGCTATTTCATCGGAAGGAACACGTTGATTGGTTCGCCAGTTCACTGACTGCAATTCAAACACCGTTTTCTTTATGCCATTGGGATATTGCTTCACGCGATTAACAATGTCCCGATAAAAAGCATCGCTATCTGCGGCCTGCTCCATATAGGGCATTGCCATGATTGCAGTGAAGTCATAACGGTTGATCGACTGTTCCAGAGACTGTGAATACCAGTTTTCAGCATAAGGCCGCAGGGCAACCTGAGCATATAAATTGCGTGCAGTCAGCAAGAATGGATGATACTGACGGACTTCTTGCGCCAGTTGCATGGCAAAGTCATCAATGTATCTGGTTTTAAAGCCGGTCCATTTTTCCAGCTCGGCATCGTTATTACGGATTTTGGCCAGATCGGTCGGTAAGCCTATCGCAGCATAGGCTTTTAAAGCATCAGGGCTGGCATCTTCATAGTCCGATAAAGTGGTGTCATCGTGGAATAAAATGCCGTTAAATGGCACTGATTTGGCCAGATCCTGATAAATACCGGCAATGGTTTTACGCGCATCGGCAGAAAAAGGGCTTAAACGATGATAGCCCATATTCAGATGGTTGGAATCATCAGCTTGCTGGGTCACTACCACATCTTTGGACACCGGGTTATCTTTTGGTAATTCCCAGGCCAGTAATGGCATCCAGGCATAGACCCGGCTGACTTGGGTACGGGTTTGAATTTGCCAGGCAGCACGGTTAAACAGGTCGGCACGCATGGGCAAATAATGGTTCGGGAAATACACCATATCCGCAGAACCATTGGCATCCGGATCAGAAAAGGCTTGTAAATACACGGTATTGACTTTCATCGCCACAATCCGGTCAAGCAAGTGATCCAGATTACGTTCCTGCTGAATAGGATCTTTGTCGTAAATGTAATCCAGATCGATATGCATGATTTTTTGCGGACGGTTATTGTCGCCTAAATGTTGCTGGCGATTTTGAATTTCCTGAGCCAAATCTGCCGTGGTCATATTGCCTTCAATCAGAATACGGTTGAGCTGCCCTAATGAATCTTTAGCCGAATCTGCACCATCGTCCAGACTAATGGCTACAGGCATACCTAACTGTTTGGCAATTTTTACGGTTTGCATATTATAGTGACCATAGGGCCAAACCATCACACGAGGTGATTTCAAACCATGTGCAGTCAATAACTGGTTATTCTGCTTTAAGTCACCTGTAATCCGTTGCTGATAATGACGTTCGGTTTCATAACTGGCAGATTTAGGATCGTATAACCGTGTCACTGCCGCCGGTTCCATATTGCCCTGCGGATTGCCCAAGATGCCGCGATGCAGGTTATAGCTATGACTGGCAATTTCGACCAGACCACTGTCCTGCATCTCTTTCAATTCAGCCCAGGATAACATTTGACTACGCTGAATTTTCTCACCTGAAAAGTCAACGCTTTGACCTGCTTTAGGCTCTAGCCATGAACCCACGACCGCCAGCACCACGGGAATTTTATTGGCTTTGGTCACCGGATAGGCACTTTTATAAAATGATGCATAGCCATCATCCACCGTTAATAAAACCGGTTTGCTCGGCAAGCGATATTTCCCTTCGTGCGCTTTAATCAGCTGATCGACATTAATAAAATGAAAACCGTTATTTTTAAGCCAGCTGATATGTTGCTGAAACTGCTGGGTCGTTACCGAATAGTCAGGAATCAGGGCCGATTGTCTATCGGTAATTTCATGGTAGCCAATCACCGTAAGGGTGGGATTGCTGGATGGTAGTGTTTTACTCCAGGCTAAATGAGGCATCTGACATAAAACGGCGGAAAGAGAAGCAGAAAGCAAGGTGGACAGCAAGCGAGTCTTCATTGAATGGTGCTCAAAAAACATTTTATGCTCTGAACACGTAGCATCATTGATCAATAGAAAACTACCCTTTTCACGATTTACGACGTTCAGAACTCTGAATCTGTCTTTTTATCCAATCAAGCTGAAATGAAGCTTAAAAAATAATAATTTTTTGAAAATTAAACGTTTAAAAATAGAGGAACTGTGATTAAGATCATCATACTTTAACTGGCATGCCTGCTTTTTATTTTAGTCAAAAGAGCTAAAAAAAAAGCTTAAATATCCACAAAATTTAAACTAAGTTCCAGAGGGCTGATATTGATCCCGTCCGGCATCCTTGGCTGCATAAAGCTGGATATCGGCAGCTTTCATCAGTTCATGAATATCGCTATAGGGATGATTTCGATCCATCCATGCCACACCCATACTTAAAGTCACATACTGTTTTTGATCAGGCCGGTTTAAATGTTCAAATTGAGCATCTCTGACTGCATTTAAAACCTGCTGCAACACATTCAAGACCACTTGACTCGGAATATTATGCAAAATAATGGCAAACTCTTCCCCACCGTAGCGGGCAACATAAGCAGATTCAGGCAAGGCCTGCTGGATCAGCTTGACCAAATCTTGCAAAATTACATCCCCCTTCAAATGCCCATAGTAATCATTATAGTTTTTAAAATAATCTACATCTAACATGGCAAATGCCAGACTATAATGGGTATGATTTTGTGTCAGGGTAAATAATCGCTGAATTTCAGCATTTAAAGCCCGCCGGTTAAAAGCCCCGGTTAATGCATCTATTTGAATTTGTCGCTCTAGCTTCTGGTTCAGTTGATGTAACTGTGAAGTGCGCTCCTGTACTTTATGATCCAGAGAACTATTCAGCTCAAGTAAGCTATTATTCAATTGCTCAATATGCGAGGTATGCTGTGCATAGTTTTTTGACTGCTGAAACATAATCAGCAAGGCATAGAAACTGGTTGAAATAAATGAAAGATTAAATGAATCGAGTAAATTTAAGGTCAACAAGAAATCATGAAAAAAGGTCACACATAATAAAATTATCGCCCATACATTGACGCTAGAATATTGCTCTTTTGATTTCAGGGTCAGATAAAAACCATAGCCAAAATTTACAATGACAATCGGGCTAATGACTGAACTATAAAAGGCAAACCGCTGAAAGATTTCAGGCACAGTAAACAAGGTCACCATCATACCCATGATCAGTATGCACATCGCCACACTGTAAACAATCGGATGCAGATAACGCCGACTGAGTAAAAACATATAACTGATAAAAAAAGTGACTGCCAGATAAGTAAACAGATATTCTAAACGCTCTCCCCATAACCAGCTGATATTGGTAAAGGTGGTATAGGCATAAGGGGCTGAAAATAAATTATGCAAGGCCAGAAACAGAATAAAAACACCAAACACAAAAACCCGGATACTGCTGCGATTAATCACTCCTTGGAATACTGAAAACATTAAGGTAAACATTCCAATACCCAAGACTGCTCCACACACCAGGCCAATACTCATCATCATCTGCTGGAACTGGCGACCAATGGTTGTACCTATGCCTATCCGCATCGGATTTTCAAGACCACCATGCTGAGGATCAAAATTGGATGCCTGAATGGTGATGGTGAAATACTCTTTTTCCACCACAAAAAAGGCAATTTTAGGTGCATTTTCCGTTTGATGATGGCTTGGGTCTTTTCCAACTTCTCCTAAACGCAGTATAAAATCACCATTCAAGAACATTTTATAAGCCCCATATTGATTGGGAATAAAAATGGCTATACGGCGCCCTACAAATTGCTTAGGTATTTTAAAATGGCCAATAAATGTGCCATAAGTCTGGTTAGTTCCAGTGATTTCTTTAAAAGAGACTGGCAAAGTTACGCTAGTCGATTTTAAAACTGAACTGGGTTGGGTGATGAATTGCTCAGGATAATACTGCCATGTCCCCTTAAGAGGCGTAGAGCTATCTTCAGTAAACTGAACATCATTCAAGAATTTTTGATGTAAATAATAAGATTCGGGTGCGGCTTCATAAAGTGCCCAGACCTGCTTCTGCCCCAGACCTATGCATAGACATATTGCTAGAAAAAGTTTTAAAAAATGAATTAATTTCTGAATTTTATACAAAAAGCGAATCATCCTTAAATACGCTTAGCTATTTCTTAATGTAGTGGTAAAAAAATAAAATTCAAACTATTTTTCACCTATCTGCAAGATTCATCCTTGTCTCTTGCAGAATATTTTTTAACCGATAATCAAGGCGCACTTAATCACGTGTTTTTACGTCAAATAGTTCAATTTCAAAAATAAGGTTTGAATTGGCAGGAATAATTTTACCCATTTTACGTTCACCATAAGCCAGGTGTGCCGGCACCATTAATTTACGTTTACCACCGACTTTCATGCCCATAATGCCCTGATCCCAGCCTTTAATCACACGACCGGTACCAATCACGGTTTCAAAGTAGTTGCCACGGTCAATGGATGAATCGAATTTGGTTCCATCTTCCAGCCAGCCGGTGTAATGGGTCGTAATCAGCGCACCTTTCACCGCTTCTTTACCTTCACCTACTTTTAAATCGATAATTTCTAATTCATTTATCATGATCATTTACCTAAACTGAGCAGCAATTTTTCAATGCCTAGTATAACCGGATTTGGCTGCATGCTTTAGAATTTAAGAGGTATCCGTTCTTAGCTGTATTTAAAAGCTGAGCTCATGGATATTTGAATCATTCAATAAATAAGCCGTCAATTTTTTATGATTTTCATCTTTAAAAATCACCCCTGCCCGGACAAATCCAGCCCGGTCAGAATATTGGCAGGAACTCAGATGACCATAATCATGGTTCGAAGGCCGGCCGATTTGCTACGATATTCTCGCTCTGCACCAATAATTACCCCAATACCGAGGGCAATCAGCAAACAATAGAGATCCGGATACATATATTTTCCCTTTATTCATTTTTATTGTTTTCAGGTATAGGCAATTTTGTGATCAGGATGCAAGCTTAAGCCTGCAACCTGTATCTATTTATTGTAATTGTTCCCACTCCACCACGACTTGAGCGTGATCCCCAATCAAGGTCCATTCACCATCCATAACATTTAGCTGTAACTGCATAGTACGCTCGCATAATTGTGGCAAGGCATCAGTAGTCGCAGTAGAGAGTTTCCACACTTCGACATTGCTTAAGGTTTTTAATTTGCTGTTGCGTTTGTACCATTCATCTACAGCTGAGCCATAAGTAACCACAGCCACCTGCTTACAACGCGCACTGGCCTTTTTCACCTTATCTTCATCCGGACAGCCCACTTCAATCCATTTAATCAGTTGGCCGGTCAGATCTTTTTGCCATAACGCCGGCTCATTAGTTTCAAACAAATCTTTGGTAAACTCCAGAGCATCATCAGCAAAACGCGCATAAGCCAAAATACGCACCATCAAACGTTCAATGGTTTCTGAAGGATGCAAAGCCATAGTGAGTTGATAATCACCATATTGATGGTCATCCATATTGGCAATATTCAAATCTGCCTTATAAATTGTTGCTTTTAGCGCCATAAAAGAGTCCTCAAATTTGGCGCCTAGCATATAAGATTTGGGCGTATTTTGCTGAAATGTTTTTTAATCCTGATCTGGATTAATCTGGCACTGAAACAGTTGCTGTTCAAATAACTGCCAGTCATGCGGATGCTGCACAATAATTTCAATACGGTTATCCACGCCTTCTTCTACAGACTGATAGTTAAACTGCTCGGGATTAAAATTGAAGGTTTTCCAGCCCTGGTTGGTATTAAAAATCCCTTTAATCCGCAGCCACTGTTGCTGTTCACACAGTAAATCCAGCAAGGCATAAAAGTCGAATTGCCAGCGCTTGGGCAATTTCCATCCCGCTACACTATAGCCTTGTGCAGTTTCAACATAGTGATAAGGCAACTGTTTAATTTCTGGTAGAGGCTGTCCAGCTGAAAATGTTTTTTGGATTTTCAATAAAGGCTGAATTTTACGTCTGGTTCCCACATAAGGCAGGTCAATTTGTTGCAGAGGAATTTTATCTTGCCCACTCATCAGCCAGGTTTGCTGATAAGCCTGATATTCACGCTTTAATGCCTGCAAAGCCTGATCATCTGCAAAACTCATAGTATCCGCATGGGACACCACAATGATTTGTGCTGCTTTTAACTGATCGGCATATAAATTCTGCTTGCTCCAATCACTATCATGCAAACGGGAACCATCGACTACAGTCACCAAGGCACGCATGGCAATACTCGGCTGCCAGTGCGGTTCGGTCAGCTGTTCCAGCAATTGTGCAGGATGTCCTAGCCCTGTGGGTTCGATAAACAACCGGTCCGGTTTGCTTTCTGACAATAATCGCGACAAGGCAATCTGCATCGGTAACTGGCTGCTACAGCAAAGACAACCGCCCAATAGCTCTTTCACTTCATAGCCTTGGGTTTGCGGTAACAACTGCTGATCGACCCCAATTTGCCCAAACTCGTTCATCAACACTGCCCAGACCTCATTTTCTGGCTTCTGACTGAGCAAATGTTGAAGCAAGGTGGTTTTTCCAGCCCCTAAAAAACCAGAAATAATATGAGTCGGTACAGCTTGAGTAGGAGAAATCAGTTTCAAAATCAACTCGCTTTCAGATAGATATAATCAGTTCATCAGTGAGCACAACTCACCCACCCATACGGATCATGATGATGCTCACTTTCATTTTTTCCGTACTGTATAGTAAAGCATCCAATTTATTTTGAATCCGTCATCATTCAATTTTATTTTTTGACGTTTTTAAAATCTCACTGCAAATCATTCACTCCATGCTGTTGTATCCAAAGCAGGATTAAGTCAAAAAGCGGAATGAGGTAAACCCTTGCGCTTTTTATGTTTAGCAAATATTTATATATGATAGAAAAAAATGATCATTAAGCCCGAAAACCATATAGTAGACAATCTAAATAATTATTTATTTTCAATATTTTAAATAATTATATGTATTTCCGCTGTTTTGTTTTCATTCAACATATCTACTATGGCATAGCTTGTTTAGACCCTCAAATTCACCGTTAATACGCTTAAATGTGAATTGATTGAATGGGCATTCGCTATGAGCAACAAAACAAATTACACCACTGAAGTGGCAATCTTGGGCGCAGGCCCTGTGGGTTTGACTATTGCGAACTATTTAAGTAAACAAGGCATTCAGGTCACTATAATCGAACAACTGGACAGTTTGATTGATTACCCGCGTGCGATTGGTATTGATGATGAAGCATTGCGTACTATTCAGTCACTTGGCTTAGTGAATCAAGTTTTACCGCATACCACACCAAATCATGCCATGCGTTTCTTGACGCCTAAAGGTCGTTGCTTTGCCGACATTCAGCCATTGACTCGTGAATTCGGTTTCTCACGCCGCAATGCCTTTATTCAGCCTCAGGTCGATAATGTCTTGCTGCAAGGTTTGAACCAGTATGAAAACACTCAAGTACTGTTTTCACGTCAACTGGGCGAATTTAGCCAAGATGCCAACGGCGTAACGCTTAAAATTCAAGATAAAAACCAGAAAGAAGAAATTGTTCAGGCAAAATATTTAATTGCATGTGATGGCGGTAACTCAATTGTACGTCGTACTTTAAATATTGGTTTTGATGGTAAAACCGCACCAAACCAATGGATTGTAATTGACATTGAAAATGATCCTTTGGCAACACCGCATATTTATCTATGCTGCGACCCGGTACGTCCGTATGTATCTGCTGCCCTGCCTCATGGTATTCGCCGTTTCGAATTCATGGTGATGCCGGGTGAAACTCAAGAAGAGTTAAGCAAACCGGAAAATATTGCCAAATTGCTGTCTAAAGTATTGCCTAATGCTGAAAATATCGAAGTAATCCGTCAGCGTGTTTATACCCACAATGCACGTATTGCTGATAAATTCCGTGTTGACCGTATTTTGCTTGCCGGTGATGCTGCACATATTATGCCAGTATGGCAAGGTCAGGGGTATAACAGCGGTATGCGCGATGCCTTTAACCTGGCTTGGAAAGTGGCATTGGTTGTTCAGGGCAAGGCGACTCCAGACCTGCTTGATTCTTACCAGATTGAACGTAAAGACCATGCTAAAGCCATGATTGATCTTTCAGTGATGGCAGGTCATGTACTTGCGCCACCGAAAAAATGGCAAGGTTTCGTGCGTGACGGTATTGCCTATGCATTGAATTACATCAAGCCAATTAAACAGTATTTGCTTGAAATGCGTTTTAAACCGATGCCAAAATATCATGACGGTGCTTTGCTGGCAGACGGCAAGAAAGAGTCTCCGGTCGGCAAGATGTTTATTCAGCCGCAAGTGAAACTTGAGTCGGGTGAACAAGTTTTACTGGATGAGGTGATTGGCAACGACTTTGCCATTATTGCCTGGGGAGTCGACCCTCAATGGGGCATCTCGGATGCCACTATGCAAGTCTGGAAAAAATTAGGCATCAAATTTATTCAGGTCATTCCCGAAGTTCAGTTTGGCAATGAAAACCGTAAGCAATTTGACGGCGTGATTACCATTGGCGATATCGGCACCGATATCCGTACATGGTTTGGTAAAACATCTGACTCGGTTGTTATTTTACGTCCTGACCGCTTTGTGGCAGCTCTGGCGATTCCACAAACGCTGGATCACGTGAGCCAACAGCTGTTTAAAAAGCTGCATGTAAAATAATACAGATATAAAAACACATTGACTGAATCATATTCAGAGGCCTGACCACGCGAAAGCGTGGTCTTTTTTTATTTTTCAGTCATATAAATCTTTAAATTTAAGGTCAATTATTAGACTTCTTCCATACATCATTTTAGAAACTAAAAATTGTTCGTAAAACCAAAATTGAAAATAAATTTTAGTCAATATCAGATTCATGAGTGTGGCATGGATGCCACACGTTTCCCATCCCTTGCGCTGCATTTTAAAGCAGTGCTTAAAACTGGCTAAGGAGGTCGTATATGTTAAATAAAAGGTTTTTCCTGCGGACTCACAATATATTTTGAGATCCTCATTTTGACCTTTCAAAAGTAGAGAGATTGCCTACGAGAAGGTAAAAAAATTAAATCAATCAAATGAGGCTGTGCTGATTTAAAAAAATCTAATAGTGAATATTTTTGATTTATGAAAGATATCTATTATTTAAGTATTTATTTTCTGCAACCATGGTACACCTTTCATTGAATCACGCTGGGCCAGCAGCTGAATAAACGGCTTGAACTCATCCAGATAAGGCAATATTTTGAGAGAGATGGCAAAAATCACCCAGTACCCCAGAAATAAATCTGCTGCTGAAATTTTATCACCCAGCAAGTACGGATTTGCTTCTTGCATACCCTTTTTTAGCAATGCCAATACGCTCTCTTCATGACCAAAGGTCAGGCTTCGTTTTCTTTGCTCAATTTGCTCGTCCGATACGCCTAGCCCTTTTAAATCCATAAACTCAGTCAAAGGACCATGCGCAAAAAACATCCATTTCAGATAGGCACCACGCTTGGGGTCATCCAGGGCAGGCGCCAAACCTTTTTCCATATATTTATCTGCCAGATAAGTAAATATGGCCGCAACTTCAGAAATCACTACGCCCTGATCGACCAGACAGGGGACTTTTCCCATGGGATTAATAGTTAAATATTCAGCCTGATGCATATTTTCATAGGGCACGTTTATCTCTTCAATCTGGTCTTCTATACCCAGCTCTTTTAATAAAAGCATCACGGTCATGCCACGCGACTGAGCATTGTTATACAGCTTCATCATTTTAATTCGACCTCTGTTGTTATTTTAGTTTTTAAGTATAAAGCGCTTTGATTATTTGTTGCTGATGATTATGCGATACATTCACTCGTTAACGATGCTTTTTATCGCTTTAAAAGCATCGTGCAATATCAAACAGTTATTTTAAAAAAAACCCATATAAAACTGTTCTTTCAAGATTTTTAAAATCAGTTCAATCAGCTCATTTTTTTGCCCTTTACGATAACTGGCATACAGGTTAATCATCGGTAAAGGCTCAATAGTATTTTTCACGATAATTTTATCGCCCAATAGTGGGATCACATAAGCCGGTACCAGGCTCCAGCCTACGCCCATGCCGACTAAATTGACATTTAACAGAATATTGGTCGAGTGCTGTACGACGTTGACATCCAGTTTAGCCTGCTTAAAGAAATCGGTAATAATCTTGTACAACTGCGGTGAAGCATCTTCGTCACTAATGACAAAATCCTGATGATTAAAACTCTTGATACTAATATGACGCTGCTCGGCAATCGGTGAATCCTTCGGCACGATTAAAGCCAACGGCTCACTAAAAATCTGTACATGCTCCAGCTCATCCGATTCATCGACATAGCGGGTAAAGGCAATGTCAATATCACCTTTTTTTAAGGCCTTCAGCTGGTTGGCATCGGTCAGGCTATGAAAGTTGATTTTGATGTCGGGAAAATGAGCCCGTATATTCGGCATGATATAGGGAAAAATTTTCATTTCTGCCACAGGGACAAAGCCAATATTCAACTGGTCTTTGCTCAGGTTGGCAATTTTCCGCGCAGCATCAATCGCCTTTTCTGCATGCTCCAAACTCAGCAGCGCTTCTTTCAGAAATACTTTTCCCGCTTCAGTCAACTCAACTTTACGGTTGGATCGAATCAATAACTGAACACCCACCTCATGTTCCAGATCTTTAATCTGCTGGCTCAAAGATGGTTGTACCGTACACATGCGCTGTGCCGCCTTGGTAAAATTCAGTTCTTGTGCAACTGCAACAAAATAGCGTAAATGACGTAATTCCACGTGCCGGATCTCTCTTTATTTAGGTTGCTTCAGTGATGCCGAAACTGTGTATTTATAAACAAATAAAGTCAGCACAGTAATTACAGCACAGAATAAATAACTCAGTTGATAACCATAATAGGCAATCATCAATCCCAAAATGACTGAGCCGATTGCCATGCCCAAATCAAACAGGGTAAAGAATGTGGAAATGGCATGCCCCATACGCTGTTTTGGCACAGACTGAATAGCAATGGTTTGAAAACATGGAAACAGTGAGCCATAACCAATGCCAATAAATATAGCAGATAACCAGAGCAGCCATTGATTGGAGATCAGACTGACCACGACCAGGCCTATGGCAAAGAAAATAAAGGAAGGATAAATGACTGCACTGGCACCTTTACGGTCATAAATTTTGCCTACCCATGGCCGCACTACAATCATGGAAATGGCGAAGACAATAAAAAATAGGCTGGTATACGCGAGCAGAGCTTTAGATTCGCTATAAGCGGTAATGAAACTCATAATGCTGGAATAGGCAAATGCAGTCAGCAAGGCAACAAAGCCAATCGGTATAGCACGTGTTTCAATAATGTCATGCCAACCCAGACGGTTTTTTTCTTGAGTCTCAGCCGTGAAGGCAACCTTGTCCTGCTGTTGTACCGGAATGATTAAACAAAAAATAAAACCCAGACTGATCACAGCGGTTAATAGTGCAAATAGCATCTTAAAATCAGTAAACTGCAGCACGGTCAAGGCAATTAAAGGCCCAAATACCACAGCAAGATTGGTCGACATGACAAAATAGCCCATGCCCTCGCCCTTACGCCGATCTGGAATAAAATCATTTGCTATGGGCACGGTGACCGTAGTTAATATGCTAAACCAGATACCATGAAGAAATCGGATCAACAATAAGGCCCACATACTGTCGGCAAATAAATAGCTAAAAGCAAACAGTACAAACAGCAATTCCGAGCCGCGAAAGGCAATTTTTTTGCCTAATTTTTCCACAATCAGTCCGGAAAATGGACGAACTGCAATTGAAGAAACCAGAAATAGGGTCAGTGCCAAGCCTGCTTCCTTCACCGTCCCGCCTAAATCCTTCATGATGTAAATTGGCAGAATGGTCAATAAGGCATAATAATAGGTAAATAAAAACAGGTTATTGCATAGACACAGGATAAACGAGCGATTCCATAAACGCCCAGGGTTTGTCGCAGACATAATGACCAACTTAGCGGTAGCTTATTGCTACTTTCGAACCAGAACAGGCTGCATCACCAGACTTACAAGATTGTGTATGTAAGTTTCATCTGGCATGCAATTAAAGAAAATAATCTGATAATGAATCGGCCCATACAGCGTATCCAGCATCAGTTCAAACGGGTAATTAGCAATAATTTCATTACGCTCTATGGCGAGTTGAATCAGCTTGCGTGTCTGCTCACGACGCGGTAATAAATACAGCCTAAAAAACTCACCGGCTGCTTCACGATGCTCGGCCATGACCACCAGCAAGGCCCGTCCCAGAGGATGATTTAGCGCGAGGGACAATTTTAAAAGCTGCTGATTCAGATTGAATTCCAGACTCTGCTCGAAGTCCAGATCAAACACCGAAGCGGTGTGCTCCTTAAAGGCATCAAAGACCAGATCAGATTTATGCTTCCACCAGCGATAAATGGTCGACTTGCCTACCCCTGCACGTGCGGCAATGTCTTCTACCGTTAAACGGCTGTAATCATCTTGTTGCAATGCAGCAGTCACCGCATTCAAAATACATTGCTTACGACGCGAAGTTTTTTCTAGCTCAGTCATTCGCCACCAAAACGAAACGATACGTATCGTTTTATATTAGGCTAATTTTGGCTTCCTGTACAGGGCTGATCTTTTCTTTAAAATTAAAAAAAGGACCGCTTCAAAGCGGCCCTTTTCATTCAATACCTATTAGCATTGCGAGGTTTTTTTATAAATACTGCATGAAGGATGATGGCTTTCTTGCAAGCGCGCCACTTTACGATGTTCAGCCGCCTCAAAACGGCAACGTTTCCAGTCATTGTCCAGATTTAATGGCGGAATCTGTTTCGGTTTACCATTTTCATCCACGGCGACCATGGTGAAATAACAACTATTGGTATGACGTACGGTACGTTTTTGAATGTTCTGCGCTTCAACACGAATCCCGATTTCCATTGAGGTACGACCGACATGGTTGACACTGGCAAGAAAAGTCACGAGTTCACCAACATGAATCGGTTCTTTAAAATTTACTTTATCCACCGATAAAGTCACCACATAACTGCCTGAATAACGGCTAGCACATGCGTATGCAACCTGATCCAGTAATTTTAAAATTGTTCCACCATGCACATTTCCTGAAAAATTTGCCATATCAGGAGTCATTAAAACTGTCATGGTTAGTTCAGACTGATCATCTAATGCTGGAGCAATTTGATCTAATGGGGACATCGCGTTCTCTAGATTCTTTTACAGACAATAGTATAAGGAAAGATTATATCGTTTTTCTGGGCAATAAAATGTCGAAATTGCCAATAAACCCATCATTATTATTTATAGTAATTTTGCCATCATTCAAAAAAATATATATCAAAATGATCAACTCACTGACATATAAGCATTTTTCTTATAGACTGATTTTAATAGAATATTTGTTCTAAAAATTAGATTACAAAAATATGGCCAGGTATTTTAAATACATATATTGTGGTCATGGTCTGAATAGGCAAGGATAAAACAAAAGTTTAATCCATTTGAGCATAGTTGCCATTGTTAACCTGTCATCTCAGACAGATTCAATCGATGCCTTCAGATAAAATCAAGCGCTGACATCACGCAGCATTTCTTTAGAGATATTGCCGTAGCTCAACACATTTTGCTGGTCGATTTGAGTCTCAATACAATAGGTACCATCGGTATTTTCTGCAATGACGGTAAATACCAGATTTCCCATACTTGCCATTTTGACTTTTTGGCCTAGGGTAAACTTTTCTATTTTCATACTGTTGCTCTGCATTTAATCATCCTTACAAAAATATGTTTTTATGACTATTTCAACAACATCCAGTGTAGAGCGTTTTTATTTACCGGTAAACTTAAATCATTGAACAAAAAACATTAATATAAAACTCATATCGTATGAAAGCTTTAGTCACTTAGTTTATTTTATTGAATAATTTCAATTAATTAGTTTGTCTTTATAATAGAATTTCCTCTGTACACGACAAATTTCATAGGATCCTTGTCCTATCAGGCTTTTTCTTTCTTAAAATTGCTAGCACTTTCTTAAATTCTTCTTTTTTTCCAAAACCAATCAAACGTAGAATAGCCATTTG
>NZ_VPCP01000073.1:0-15486 GCF_013418145.1 Acinetobacter sp. YH12201
ATCCCTTCCCGAACTCAGAAGTGAAACCTCTTAGCGCTGATGGTAGTGTGGGATTACCCATGTGAGAGTAAGTCATCGCCAGCTCATTATTCCTTAAAAAGCCCCCTCAAACGAGGGGGCTTTTTTTATGCCTAGAATTAACGAAATTTAAAAACCAAGAATAAAAAATGCTATATATGCAGACATAAAAAAGCCCCGACAGACAGGATGTCGAGGCTTTTTCGTATGGGTTAAACATATCACTGTTCCTTAAAATGTAGTCAAACATAGTCAAGGACTAATTCGCACTCTGTTAATGTCTTGTCGCCAAGCGTGTAACTAGAGCCTAAGTCGGTCAGTTCCGACTTGTAGCGGTCAGTCCGTTCTTGCAATATGCGCTTTACGGTTTTGTAAGGCGTATAACGACTAATCTCAGTGTCATTTAATCTTGCAAGTACGTTTCTCGCACCATTCCAATCAGCTTGCACAACCTCCCCATTAAAACGGTGAAAGCGATCTCCTTTACGTGTGCCAATTAGCAGCCCATGTAAAAAAGAATCACATTGCGAAGTATATGCAGCATTAACTAGATGTACCGTAGAACCTCTACGGTGAGATACAGATGTTAGGGCATCAGCTAACAAGCCTTTAACCCATGTATTTAAGCGTCTATTGGTATTTTTACCATAGTTGCGTTTACTTTGAATTGGAGAAGTTAAATCCTCCGCAACAATCAATTTCGCTTTATCAACGAGCTTATGAGTTGCTGTAAAAATAAGTGTTTTTAACTTGGATTTTTGAGCGTCTTGTCGTCTATCCAATTTCTTACGACCCAAGTTATTTAGCTCAATTTGGGCTTTTTTATGAGGTTTATTTTTAGCGATTGCTCTGAGCTTGTTTCTGTTCTTGTATTTTTGATTCAAGTAGTCAGATTCACTTGAAATTAGCTTACCCAAACCTTGACCATACACTTCACCATCAGAATCAACAAAGGCTTCTGAATAACCCTTATCAACACCGATAGTTGCTTGACCGCAATCTTGAGATTCAACGGCATCATAGGTTGAATGAACCTCAATATTGCCGTTTTTAAGAATGATTCTGAGTGTGCCTATTGGTGCAAATTCCATTGTTGTATTCAATGGAATTTTAATCGTTTGGCGAGAAACTAGGCTTGGTACTTTGAGCCAACATTGACCGTTTAACTCAAATGTCTTACACATATCAGCACGTACAATGATTTGATTGTACGTGTGATTTACACCATGCCTAAAGTGTTTACGCATTTGACGATGCAGGAAATTATCTTCCTGCCATTCGTCTTTTTTAAGCAAGGTATAAAGTCTTTTTAGCTCTTTGTCGCAAGTCGTTCTTTTGCGAATCGCTTGTTTTACTTTCTCTTTTGAAGCCTCACGAAAGGCTTTAATATCACCCATGCAGTCACGTAAGGTTTCTTTCCAGGCATTTGCTGAAACACCGAAGTTACGACCTTCTTTCATCCACGCATCACGAATGGTTCTGTCGCTAATACTTAACCCTGCAATAGCACCATATCTCGCCCAAACTTCACTACGAACATGACCAAGTAATACAGCTTGTTTCTCAAGTTGCTTGTACTTTTCCTTGTTCAAGTTTCTACAGTGATGAATGCGTGTTAGCTTCAAAGAGTTATTCCTTACTACTCACTAATTCTTTAACCTTATCTTTGTATTTTCTCAATCCATACAGGCGTGAAGAAAAACAATGAATAATTGCTAATAAATCTTGGGTTACTTCTTCTGTTGGGGAGAGAGATTCTTGATTCATGATAATAATTTTACAACCATGTCTATCAGCAAAGGACTCAAACCATTCAAAACCAAACCGCACCAAGCGATCCTTGTGAGCAAGGATCAGCATTGAAACTTTACCCATTTCAATATCCAAGAAAAGCTTGTTGAATTTTTTCCGGTTGTAATTTAAACCACTACCAATTTCAGACACCCACTCATCAATCGCATACCCATTGGCTGTGCAAAAAGTTTCTAGCGCTGAAACTTGGTTTGCTAAATCAGGTTTTTGAGCTGCGCTCGATACCCTTGAATATACAATTACTGATGATTTATCTTCCGTAGCTTTTATCCCAATATATTCAAGATATTGGTCATGTGTGTAATACCTACGGTTTTTGGGATTTCGACACGCAACCAAAGTACCTTCAGTATCCCATCGCTGTAGTGTTTTAACTGATTTTCCAATCATTTCACCAAATTTAGCAGGAGAGTACATTATTCAATCTCCGCTAATTTTTTAAAGTCTTCTAGGCTATAGTCCTTAAATACCGCTTCATCACCATATATTGGCGCATCATTCACTTCATCCCAACCACACAGAGAGCAAGCATAGGGTTCTTGCTCAACACCCAACTGATTAAATCTAAATAAAATATTTTCACAAACATCATGAAGTTCTGAATCTTTATTATAATCAACCACTTCATGAAAAATTAATTCACTGATATTTTCAGCATTTTTTTTATATTTATCGGGCACTTCTAGTCCATATAGTGCAATTAACTCATCTAGTTTTTTTGAACATGCATCACCAAAAAGCTCTTGAAGCTTGTCTGAATATTCCTCACAAGCCATGCCATGCCCTGAAACAAAAGTGCATTTTGATACACCTGTATTTGCATTAATAAATTCCGCATAGGTTCGGCACTCATCAGCAAGCAATTTATTGGTAGCTTCGGGGTGGGAAGAGCAGTCATATCCAACATCAACATAATAATGGTCATAAAAAGTATTTTTTGACCATTCAGCATATACCCAAGATGCAAACTCTTTAACAAAGCCATCTTTGTTTTCAGGGGATACAAAATTAGCAAGGTCTTGTTCGATGCGTTTAAGCTCGGTTACTAGATTATTCATAATTAAAAAAACTATCAAATATATCCCAATATTAGATTGTTTATATATATTTGTCTATATTTTTTATTTATAGTAATTTACTCTTGATCTATTTAGCATCCTGCTGTTTTGTACTTTTATTCTTGTTGTTTTAGAAACATCCTGTTTCGGTATGGGTTAACTATAATTTGAACGCTGCCGCATGCCTAGCCTTCATTTTCTGTAGTCCATGTACGCGAAAGCCTACAAGTATGGCTTTAAAAATGTGCTTCTATGCCCAGATAAGGGCCTTTAAATTTAAGTTTGGTTTCTGCATTTGAACCTTCTTCCAGCTGAATGTCTAAAATGCGATACCCAACTCTGGCACCTACGTCGACTAAGAGGTTATCGATGAAGTTATATTTGAGTTCTGCTTGAGCATCGCTAATTTGTTCATCATTCAGTGCAGCAAAACTGGCTTCAACTCTTGCACTTAAGCCAGTAAAGGGCAGGTTTACCCCGGCCTGGGCATAAAGCATCGGTAGCGTACTACTGACATCTAATGTGTCGGTATAGTTTTGCAGAATATCTCCGCTTAGACGTTTAGCTCCAAAGCCGACATCTGCATCGACAATATTGTCCAGTATTTCGTAATAGAGAATGAAATCTGTATAAGTGAGGTCGACTTGATGGCTTTTTATTACACCTTCAAAACTTTGATCGCTGTCAGCCTGTAAATGACTATGCTTAATTTTTGCATTGGGTAAAAATGGCACCGGATGTTCTACTGCAACCGAGAATGACAGCGCATGATCATCTTCAAGTTGTGTTTGTGGAAGCGAAGATGCCGGTTGAGTTACATCGGTGCTGTAGTGCCAGTAATCAATATTGCCTTTAACTGCAATAACATCGGCTTGGGTGGAGCTGAATGCGCCCAGTCCTATGGCTAAGCAAAGAATTTTAAGTGATTGCATAAAAATCCTGAAGTGATGTGAACTGTTATTTTTGGAAAATCTTTTTGTGGCTTAAATGCAGCAGATACAGACTTAAACTCAGCGCATCATATAGTGAATGATAAAAAATTGCATTGTTGTTGTTTCTCAAAATTACAGGAAATTTATCTCTCATCTTTAGCATACGAGTTGAAAAAGCCATGCGGCATTTAATTTTTAAATCGTTATTCCAGAACCATAAATAAGTAGATTGAAGCATCTTAAGATAACTTCAGGTTTTTATATGTAATTTATGTATTCCCAAAAGTTTATTATTCAATAATAAAGAGAGATTAAAAATAAGCCGATTAAATGAGCATTCAAACTCAACAGATTATAAAAATGAAATGTTTGGTAAATAAATTACAGAAAATTTTTATAAAAGTGAGTATTGTTAAGTTCATATAAAGGATGAGTATTGATCAACATTTTTAAGCAAAATTTGATCCTTACTGATCTGTTTGCAATTTAGAATACTGCACCCAAAAGGTGACCTCTAAATCAGACACAAGAATTATTTTTGAATGGTACTTTTTTTGCTTGCGATATAAACCCGATAACAAGCAGCAACTGAAGATACCGAAGGTTTAGGTGTTGTATGACAGATTCTCGTGAAAACTGGACCTCACGATCGGGCTTTATTATTGCCGCTATCGGATCGGCGGTCGGTTTAGGTAATATTTGGCGCTTTCCATACGTTGCCTATGAAAATGGCGGTGGTGCGTTTCTTATCCCTTATTTGATTGCTTTAATTACTGCGGGTTTACCGCTGTTATTTCTGGACTATGCGGTCGGGCATCGTAGCAGTGGCTCGCCTCCGAAAGCATACCGTAAATTGTTCCGGGGAGGCGAAACCCTGGGATGGTGGCAAGTCAGTGTCTGTATCATTATTGGCTTGTATTATGCCAGTGTTTTAACTTGGGCAGGCAGTTATGTTTATTTCTCGATTGGTCAAATGTGGGGCAGCGACCCGGAAGGGTTCTTCTTTAAAACCTATTTGCAGACTTCAGAGGCAACAGGTTTTGATCCCCGTTTTGTCAGTCATATTTTCTGGCCCCTAGCCGGAATTTGGGTACTGACCTTAATCATTTTATATGGTGGGGTGAAAAAGGGTGTGGAACTTTCCAACAAGATTTTCATGCCGTTACTGTTTGTTTTATTTACCCTGTTAGTGATTCAATCCCTACGTTTGCCGGGTGCAGTGGAAGGTTTGAATGCCTTCTTTACCCCGAACTGGGCAGCCATGATGGACTATAAAGTATGGCTGGCGGCGTATGGCCATACCTTCTTCTCATTATCCGTCGGTTTCGGGATCATGGTGACCTATGCGTCTTACCTGAAGCCGAAAACCAATTTAACTGGTTCAGGTTTAATTGTGGGCTTTGCCAATGCATCAACTGAGATTCTGGCCGGTATTGGTATTTTTTCCGCATTGGGTTTCATGGCGTATAGCTCGAACAGCAATGTACAGGATGTGGTGAGTGGTGGTATCGGGCTGGCCTTTATTGCCTTCCCTAAAATCATTTCCAGCCTGGGTGCTGGTGCGGATTTATTTGGTATCCTGTTTTTTACCTCATTGTTTGTTGCTGGTATTTCATCGATGGTCAGTATTTTGGAAGTTCCAATTTCTGCCATGATGGACAAGCTGAAATGGGGCCGTAAGAAAGCGGTTACTATTGTTGGTGGCGGTAGTGCTTTGGTTTCTATCGTTTTATTCTCCAGTGTCAATTCGATTAAACTGGTGGATATCATTGACCATTTCATCAATAACATCGGTATTATTGGTGGTGCATTAATTTCAATTATCAGCATTGCCTGGTTTAAGCGTTCAGCTTTGCTTGAGATCCGGAATCACGTTAATGCCATTTCAACCGTGCATTTAGGCAAAGGCTGGGATTTTACCCTAACGGTCATTACCTCGTTGATTTTATTGATTACATTGGCCATGACCATTTATAACTTGTTATTAAAAGGCTATGGTGACTATAGTATCAGTATGCAGTGGCTGTTTGGCTGGGGCTGTGTGATTTTCTGTGCTGTGGTGGCGTTTGTTTTAGCCAGAATGAAAGATCGCTAGGAGAATAAACATGAATACTTCAGCAATTGTCATGATGATTATCTCGATGCTGTTTTTATGGGGCGGATTGGTGTTATCTATTCTACACTTGATGAAACATCCGGAAGAACTGGATGAGGTGCTGGAAGAAGTGAAAGACCAACATACGCTTTAAATCCCTAAATACTTCAGTTCATACTGTTGCAAAAGAAAGCCATTATCATTGATGATAATGGCTTTCTTGTTTCTTGAATACTTATGTCTTGAATGGAGCATGCTGTTGCCCAACCTTGTGCTACCGCAAGTCTGGATCGCATTTGCAGTGATCTTTCTGGCAGCATGGCATACCTCAATATAGCTAAGTTCTCAAATATTTAATACACTATAAGACATGGGATATTCAAAAGATTTTAAAGATAAAGTCATAGAAATTATGGCAAGAGATCAACTGTCAGTACGTAAAGCTGCTCAGCATTTTGGAGTATGCACGCGTACGATACAACTATGGAAAAAATCGACCGAGAACAGACCTATTCCCGGTCGTCCAGCTAAAATCAGCAAAGAGCAAATATTGAAGGATGTTGAACAATATCCTGATGATTACATTAGTGAACGGGCAGAACGTTTTGGTGTCAGTACTCATGCTGTATTTAATGCGTTACATACCGCAGGAATATCACGTAAAAAAAGACGTTAAAGCACCCTAAAGCAGATCAAAATCAACGCTGGCAATTTCAAAATTTGATTGAGTGTTTAGAACAACAATTACCGCTGGTGTATATCGATGAAAGTGGTTTTCAAAGTGAAAGCACGCGATTGCATAGTTATAGCCCTCAAGGAATGAGGGCTGAAGCTGAATTTAACTGGCAGTTAAAAAATTGTAGCAATGCGATCGGTGCATTAATCGAAAATAGATTGCTTACAGTTGGAGTATTTGATTGTTCAGTTAACACCGAGGTATTTGAATGCTGGATTGAACAGGATTTATTGCCCAAGCTGAAAGAAACCAGTGTTTTAATTATGGATAATGCGACCTTTCATAAAGGGAAAAGGCTTCAGGAGTTGGTACGTTGTGCAGGCCATTACATTGTGTGGCTTCCTAAATATAGTCCGGACTTAAATCCTATTGAAAAAATGTGGTCACGAGTAAAGTCGATTAGAAATAAATTTCGAATCAAAGACATTGATGAATTATTCAAAAAACATTGTGATAGTTTATTTAGTATTTAGCTATAAAAAAAAGGTGGCTTAAAAGCCACCTTTTTGATTTGTATTGCCGTTATGTAGTTAAGCTATTTTCTGGATACGGCAATAGAAGAAGCCATCACCTTGACCTGCTTTCGGTAACAGCTGACGACCATGAATTTGTTCAATGCCCCAGTCGGCTTCAATTTTGATTTCTTTGGCATCTGGATGGTTGGCGAAGAACTCGACCATTTGCTGTTCATTTTCTGCTTTTAAAATCGAGCAGGTGATGTAAAGCAAGGTGCCACCAACCTTCAGTTGCTGCCACATGTTGTCCAAAATCTGTTTTTGCAGTTGGACTGTTTTGGCAATATCAGTTGATTGACGCAGTAAACGGATGTCTGGATGACGGCGCATCACCCCAATCGCTGAACACGGTGCATCTAAAACAATGCAATCAGCCGGTTCAGGTGCCGTCCAGGTTACGGCATCTGCGCTGACAATTTCGACATGTTTGCCATCGAGAACCAAACGCTCCAGGTTTTCAGAAACACGTTTTAAGCGCTTTTCATCCTGATCAAGGGCAATCAGTTTTTTCGGCTGATATTTCTCTAAAATGTGCGCAGTTTTACCGCCTGGTGCCGCGCAGGCATCAATCACGATTTTGCCATTCAAGTTCGGCAATAAAGTAGCGCACAGCTGGGCATGTTCATCCTGTACCGAGAAACCGCCAGCTTCAAAACCCGGCAGACTTGGAATGTGCAGGCTTTCGTCCATGACAATGCCGACTTCGGAAATTTCGCAGCGATGTGCATCGATGCCTTCATCTTCAAGAATGTCGAGATATTCGTCACGGCTGACCTGACGGGTGTTAACGCGTAAAGTCAGGGGTGCAACCTGTTTCAGCTCATAGCTGAGTTCAGCAAATTGATCGCCCCAGTCTTTTTTCAGACGTTTAGACAACCAGCTTGGTAAATTCGTCGCTTGTTCAAGCACGTCATAGAACTGCTCAGATTCACGGGTGGCACGACGTAAAATCGCATTCACTACGCCACTTAAACTTTCCATCCCCAATTGTTTGGTCGCTTCAACGGTTTCAGAAATCGCGGCATGTGCAGCCACTCGGGTGCACAGCAATTGATATAAACCAAGGTACAAACAAGTTTCAACCACTTGATTGTCCAGTGGTTTAGAGAGTAATGGTAAAGTCAGTTGTTTCAATGCATGCCATTGACGTAAACAACCCAGTACCAATTCATGGAACAAAGCATGGTCTTTGTCTGACACGATGTTCATTTGCTGCGCCAGCACAGATTGCAGCGATTGACCATTTTGGACAGCCAATAACGTCTTCACCACCTGAGCACGTAAATTAAGGTTTTTGGCTGAGGCGTTGGGAGATTGCTTCATTATAAAATTTGTCCAATAGTCAGTTTTTGGGTTTGTAAAATTTGTACAGGGTTAAGCGGTTTAGCGCCCGGCCATTGTAAAGCAGTCAGTGTGATGACCGTGTTATTTGCACAGGCAACATGAACGCCATCTTTATCAATGGCAATGATTTCACCCGGTTGAGCATTTTCCGCAGTAGTATGAGATAACTTGGAATTCCACACCCGCAAGTTGTTTTTCTCGTCGAGTACGATAAATGCCACAGGCCACGGGTTAAAGGCGCGGATATTACGGTCAATCTGTATGGCATCCGTAGACCAATCAATTTCTGCTTCGGCTTTGGAAAGCTTGTGAGCATACACAGTCAATGCTTCGTCTTGCACTTCACGGGTCGCCAGGTAGTGTTGCAGTTTTTCTTCCGACGCTAAAACAGCTGCAATGGCACTTGCACCCTGTTCAGCCAGTTTGTCATGCAACGTTGCAGAAGTGTCGCTTGCTTCAATAGGACAGATGGTTTTAAACATCATGTCACCGGTGTCCAGACCCGCCGCCATTTTCATGATGGTCACGCCAGTTTCAGTATCGCCTGTGGCAATGGCACGCTGAATCGGCGCTGCACCACGCCAGCGTGGCAACAGTGAACCATGGATGTTGAGACAGCCATATTTAGGTGTATCGAGTACCACTTGCGGCAGAATCAAGCCATAAGCGGCCACCACCATTACGTCGGCATTTAAAGCGGCTAATTCTGCCTGTGCGGCCAAGCCTTCTTCAGTCGAAGATTTAAAATGAAGCGGCTGGTAGACCGGAACATTATTGGCTAAAGCCAGCTGCTTTACAGCAGAAGCCGTGAGTTTTTGTCCTCGTCCAGCTTTGCGGTCCGGTTGAGTATAGACCGCAACAATGTCATGTTCGGTTTTAAGCAGTGCAGCCAATGCAGTGGCTGCAAATTCTGGTGTACCCGCAAAGATGATTTTCACACAAAAGCTTCCAAATAAACGTGATGTCTATTATAAGGCAAAAGCATTTATTCACCTAAATTGCGTCTGAATACAGACCGAAGAAGCCTATTTTTATAAAAAAAACTTATGCAAAATTTAAAAATTATTCATGAAAGTTTTGCATTGTCTGGCTGGGGATGGCGGTATAGTAGATTTCAGTTAAAGATTTTTGTCGTCAAATCACGAAGTTCAATTTATAGACCCATCTACCCATATCTAAGATGAAAATGCCATCTTGAAAAACAATGGCTTGGTGTATGATAGGTTGGAAATTCGACTGATTTCATGCTCTCGATCTGTAAGATTTCGCCAGAGTGAATGAGCTCATTCAACTCAAGCACAAACTTTGTTGGAATAACACAATGCCTGACTATCGTTCAAAAACATCGACACACGGAAGAAACATGGCGGGTGCGCGTGGCTTATGGCGCGCAACTGGGATGAAAGATGAAGACTTTGGCAAGCCAATTATTGCCGTCGTCAACTCATTCACACAATTTGTTCCAGGTCACGTTCATTTAAAAGACCTTGGTCAACTCGTGGCTCGTCAAATTGAAGCATCAGGTGGTGTGGCCAAAGAATTCAACACCATAGCCGTCGATGACGGTATTGCGATGGGTCATGATGGCATGCTGTATTCACTGCCTTCACGTGACCTGATTGCCGACTCGGTGGAATACATGGTCAGTGCGCACTGTGCCGATGCCATGGTGTGTATTTCCAACTGTGACAAAATCACCCCGGGGATGCTGATGGCAGCGATGCGCCTGAATATTCCAGTGGTATTCGTATCTGGTGGTCCGATGGAAGCGGGTAAAGTGAAAATCCGCGGCAACGACAAAGCTATTGACCTGATTGATGCCATGATTGTTGCGGCAGATGACAACTATACCGACGAAGAAGTGGCTGAATACGAACGTTCTGCATGCCCAACCTGTGGTTCATGTTCAGGCATGTTCACTGCCAACTCAATGAACTGCTTAACCGAAGCATTGGGTCTGTCTCTTCCAGGTAATGGTTCAACTTTAGCAACCCACGCCAATCGTAAAAAACTGTTTGAACGTGCAGGCTCGTTAATTGTTGAATTGGCTAAACGCCACTATGAACAGGACGATTACAGCGTTTTACCACGTTCAATGGTCACCAAAGCATCGTATGAAAATGCCATGACGCTGGACATCGCCATGGGTGGTTCAACCAATACCGTACTGCACTTGTTGGCTGCTGCAAACGAAGCAGGTGTTGATTTCACCATGGATGACATCGACCGCTTATCTCGTAAAGTGCCAGTACTGTGTAAAGTTGCGCCTGCGAAAAATGATGTGCATATGGAAGATGTACATCGTGCCGGCGGTATTATGTCGATCCTAGGTGAACTGGATCGTGCTGGCTTACTGGATACTTCAGTGGGTACTGTCCACGAAGCAACCCTTAAAGATGCTTTGGACAAATGGGACATCATCCGGACTGAAAATGAAGAGGTTTACCAATTCTTTAAATCGGCACCGGGCGGCGTACCAACACAAACTGCTTTCTCACAAGACCGTTACTATTCGCGTTTAGATGGTGACCGTGAAAATGGCGTGATTCGCAATGCAGCACATGCATTCTCGAAAGACGGTGGTTTGGCCGTGCTTTACGGCAACATCGCACTGGATGGCTGTATCGTCAAAACTGCCGGCGTTGATGATTCAATTTTGAAATTCAACGGTACTGCCCGCGTATTTGAAAGCCAGGATTCTGCGGTAGAGGCGATCTTGGGTAATGAAATTAAAGCCGGTGACGTAGTCGTGATTCGTTACGAAGGTCCACGTGGTGGTCCGGGTATGCAGGAAATGCTGTACCCAACCAGTTACCTGAAATCGAAAGGTTTAGGTAAAGAATGTGCCTTGCTGACTGACGGCCGTTTCTCGGGTGGTTCATCAGGTTTGTCGATTGGTCACGTTTCACCTGAAGCGGCTGAAGGCGGTGCCATTGGTCTGGTTGAAGATGGTGATTTAATCGAAATCGATATTCCAAATCGTACCATCAACCTGGCTGTGGATGAAGCCACCATGGCAGCTCGCCGTGAAGCGCAAGAAGCCAAAGGCTGGCATCCGGTGGAAGAGCGTCCACGTAAAATTTCTAAAGCACTAAAAGCGTATGCCATGCATACCACCAGTGCGGCAAAAGGTGCGGTACGTGAAATCTAAGCTTTAGATTCTTACTGATAAAAAGCACTCCAGATGGGGTGCTTTTTTATTATTAGTATCAAAACATAGAAGTTCAGAAAAATGTTGATATGTGGAATGCGACAGGATTTCGCACGTTTGTCCGTATGGCAGGGATGCCATATCGGGCAAACAAAGGGATTTTGTTTACTTTTGGCCCATCAAAAGTAAAGTTTGCCTACACAATGAAAAGTAGATAATACACATAATTGGAGGCTGTACGAAATCAACAGTTATTGGATTTGATCTGGCCTTGCAGACCTACTTTTTGTGAATATCAAATGTCAGAAAATAGTTAATTGCTGTATTGCACTGTTTTATTTCTATAGAATAAATGCAGAATAATTTGCCAAAGACTGAAGCTGAAAATCAGTCATCGCCAAGGAAGAAACCAATGAGTAAAGATAATATCCGTGAGCATTCAGCTCCTGTCTATGAAGGCATTGAAAATGCGCCGGCACGTTCCATGATGCGCGCTACCGGTTTTAAAGATGCAGACTTTAGCCGTCCTTTTATTGGCATTGCCTCAACCTGGGCCAATGTCACGCCTTGTAATATGCATATCGATGGCTTGGCGCGTGAAGTGGAAAGAGGCGTGAATGCCGCAAATGGCAAGGGGATTATCTTCAATACCATTACCATTTCTGACGGGATCTCAAACGGTACGGAAGGCATGAAATACTCACTGGTCTCCCGTGAAATTATTGCCGATTCAATTGAAGCGGTGGTGGGTTGTCAAGCTTATGATGGCGTGATTGCAATTGGTGGCTGTGACAAGAATATGCCAGGCTGTATCATGGGGCTGGCGCGTTTAAACCGTCCGGGTTTGTTTATTTACGGTGGGACGATTAAACCGGGTGCCGGCCATACCGACATGATTTCAGTTTTTGAAGCGGTAGGTCAGCATGCCAAAGGTGAAATTAACGAAATTCAAGTGAAACAGATTGAAGAGGTTGCATTGCCGGGACCAGGTTCGTGTGGGGGCATGTATACAGCCAACTCGATGGCTTCCGCAATTGAAGCCTTAGGCATGAGTTTACCGGGTTCATCGGCGCAGGAAGCAGTTTCAGAAGAGAAAAAAATTGACTGTCTGCGTGCGGGCGAAGCGGTGATGAACCTGCTACGTCTGGACATTAAACCGCGTGACATCATGACCAAGGCAGCATTTGAAAATGCCATTAAAGTGCTGATCGCTCTGGGCGGTTCAACCAATGGTGTCTTACATTTATTGGCTATGGCGCATACCGCAGGGGTGGAACTGACTCTGGACGATTTCGTGCGGATTGGTAAGGACATTCCTGTAGTGGCGGATGTGCGTCCATCAGGCAAATATCTGATGTCGGAACTGATTGCGATTGGTGGCATTCAGCCTTTAATGAAGCGCATGCTGAATGCCGGCATGCTGGATGGTTCTTGCTTGACCGTAACCGGTAAAACCTTGGCGGAAAATCTGGCTGATGTTGAAGACTATCCGGAAGAGCAACAAATTATCTTACCCTTTGATGCACCGATCAAAAAAGACTCTCATCTGGTGGTGTTAAAAGGTAACTTGTCACCAACCGGTGCCGTAGCAAAAATTACCGGTAAAGAAGGTCTGTATTTTGAAGGTCCGGCACGCGTGTTCGAAGGCGAAATTGGCGCCATGCGCGGCATCTTGGATGGTGAAGTGCAGGAAGGCGAAGTGGTGGTGATTCGTGGCGAAGGGCCGAAAGGCGGACCCGGCATGCCGGAAATGCTGAAACCGACCTCGGCCATTATTGGTAAGGGCTTAGGAAAATCTGTGGCGCTACTCACCGATGGCCGTTTTTCAGGTGGAAGCCATGGCTTTGTGATAGGTCATGTCACTCCGGAGGCCTATGAAGGCGGGCCGATTGGTCTGGTGAAAAATGGCGATAAAATTTCCATTAATGCCGAAACCCGTGAAATGACGCTGCATATTTCCGATGTAGAACTGGCAGAGCGTAAAGCGGCTTGGGTCAAGCCGGAGCCGAATTATCGCTATGGAGCTTTGGCGAAGTTTGCCAAATTGACCACAGGTGCTGAAAAAGGGGCAGTGACCGATCTAAATTTAGATGTTTGACTATTCCCACCACTTTAGACTAGCTCCTTGCGAAACTCGTTTCTCAGGGATTTTAAAAGCAAAAGCTCTTAGGTGACTTCCTCACGGATTTCACTTGCTTTCTGCTTCGTAGCGAATAAATTCATCTTTAGCGAACATTTAAAATGATTTAGCGAGAATTTGATTCCACACAAAACTAGCAGAACCTATTGCTTGGTTAAGCAATATTTCCTGTTCTTGGCTAGGCAAAAGCCTGAATTTATATTGTTGTGAAATCCTCATTAAAGCATTGTTTAAAAAAGAATTAAAATGTTTCTATTGTATTAAAAATAAGCAATAAAAATATTAGATTTTTTATGGCTTACGCCACTCGCTTATATTCCCCACCTGGCTGTCGGTGGGGGTCTTACGCTCAATTAAGATAATTGATCATTACCTAACAAATTGTTATAAACCGTTATTTAAAACCTACTCAAACCTACTTATGTCGATTTGATGTTTAATTCCTACTTTGCCATCAAGAACCAAAAGCATTTGCTCTTGGGATTACCTCAATTCCATAGGCTGTCACGGTGTAACTCACCGCCTTAATCACCACCTAAGCAGCAATTAAATCCTTATCCGCATGGTTTAAGATATTAATTGCTGCATTAATATCTCGATTTTGCTCAGTGTGACAAATAGAACACTTCCACTCACGAATTGAAAGTGTGAGAGATTGATTTAATTCGCCACAACAAGAGCACATTTTACTACTTGGGAAGAATCGACCAACGGACAATACAGATTTACCGTGCTGTTTCGCTTTATAAACCAATTGTCTTTTAAACTCACAGAAACCCATATCAGATATGGCTCTTGCGAGTTTTCGATTCTTCACCATGCCTTTAACATTTAAATCTTCGATAGCGATCACATCAAAACGTGTAACCAAATCGGTTGTGACCTGATGAAGATTATTTTTACGAAGGCAGGCTATTTTGTAGTGCAAGCGAGAAAGCTTGGTTTTTGCTTTTTCTCGATTTTGACTACCTTTTTTCTTTCGACTAAAAGATTTATTGAGTCGTCTTAGTTTTGCAATTTGTCTTTTAAGTGGTGCTGATGATGGAATGATCTCTCCATTTGAGAGGGTGGCAAGACTAGAAACCCCTAAATCCACACCAATAGACAAGCCTGTTTTGGGTTTGAGTTTTTCAATTTGAGACAACTCAACAGCAATTGACACAAACCATTTACCACCATGCTTAAGCACTTTGGCTGACAAGATTTTACCTTTGTAGCGTAAAGCCTCCGTCATCTTAACCCAACCCAAATTGGGGATTTTAATAGATTGATTATCTACGCTGAATTGATCATTTGATAATGAAAAGCGGTCATCTTTGCCTTTTTTTCTTGGCTTAGGGTATTTGCTTTGACCACTAAAAAACCGATCAAAAGCATTGCCTAGTTGCTTAATAGCAAGCTGTGGTGAACATTTAGTAACTTTTTTCATGAAAGGGTATTTTTCATATTTAAAAGAATTTAAATGCTTTCTTAGTTTTGCTTCTTTTGGTTTGTTTAGTAAATTCTTATCAACCTCAACGCCATAGTATTTACACTGATCTCGATATTCCTTGTCGGCTTTATCTTCATCGAGCGTAAGACCCCCACCGACAGTCAGGTGGGGGATATAAGCGAGTGGCGATAGCCATAAAAAATCAAATATCGCCTTTATTACAGTGCTTTATTTTGCTATAATTCACCCATAT
>NZ_VPCP01000074.1:0-15301 GCF_013418145.1 Acinetobacter sp. YH12201
TTTGATTCCTTTAGCAAATTCTGCTGCAAGGTCTTTTAGTTTTTGTTCGTTCATCATGTTGCCTGACTCCGTTGTGAATATGAACATAGCAAATTCAGGCAATTACACAATTTAATTTACAGTCTCGTCGTGACAGCTTGCTGTTAGAGATGACCAAATTTGGCTTATCGACTCAAGATTTAAGCGCTACGGTCAATCTGTTTTCTAAAGTTGTGCCAAATGATGCTGGTGAGCTGTCTTATGTGGCATCGGACCATACCAATCAGCTCATTGAACTGCGTTTTGAAATGGACTGTCTGCTGTTCCTATCTGCAGCACCCCATGCCTTAGATAACAGTGCTGAGTATCAACCTGCCGATATTCAATTGTCACTGTTCAAAGCCAATACTTTAGCCGAGACCGATATTTGCCGTGATTCATGCCCGCAAAATCAGCGTGCTTTCCAAAACAATAATCGTTACTACGCACTCAGCATTTAATTGGGGGAATCATCATGACTGCATTAGCTAATTTAGGAAATGGTTTAGAAAAATCAGTATTAAGTGAAGTCTGTCCTGCCGGTGAAGCGTGGATGGGTGAAGTCAAGAAAGGACAATATTTCCGTATTGTTGACCTGGAGGGCAATCAGGCGGTGGATACCTTATTTATTTCAGCAAAAAATCCTGAAGAGCGTTACAGCGCAACCGATACGCTTGCGATCAATAAACAGATTTATCTAGAAAAAGGCACCACGCTTTATACCAACTTTGGCCATGCGATTGCGAAAATTCAGGATGATAACTGCGGCCGCCACGATACTTTAGGCGGTGCATGTTCATGTGAAAGTAACAGCGTGCGTTATGCGCATGACAAATTTCCAATGCACAGCTGCCGTAACAATTTCATGATGGCGTTGTCTCAGCATCCGATTGCCAAAAAGCATGGCCTGAATGTGCGTCATATTGGTCCAAACATTAATTTCTTTATGAATGTGCCGGTGACAGCAGATGGTCATTTGAAATTTGATGATGGCATTTCAGCACCCGGTAAATTTGTCGAGATTCAAGCAGAAATGGATTTGATCGTACTGATCTCAAATTGCCCGCAACTGAATAATCCCTGCAATGCCTATAACCCAACTAGAATTCAACTGATCATCCGTGAAGGTGAGGAGTAAGCCATGTTCAATAAAGTCCTCATTGTTAACCGTGGCGCGATTGCCTGCCGCGTGATCCGTACTTTAAAGAAATTGGGTATCCAGTCGGTTGCGGTGTATTCAGAAGCCGACCGTGATTCATTGCATGTCACACTGGCCGATGAAGCGGTGTATATCGGTGAAGCAGCGGCCAGTCAAAGCTATTTAAATGTTGAGAAAATTCTAGAAGTTGCCAAACAGACCGGTGCGCAGGCCATTCACCCGGGTTACGGTTTCCTGTCTGAAAATGCAGACTTCTGCGACTTGTGTGAATCACAAGGCATTGCCTTTATCGGTCCAAACTCCACACAAATGCGTAAATTTGGCCTGAAACACACCGCACGTGAACTGGCGATTCAGGCCAAGGTGCCATTACTGCCGGGCAGTCAGTTATTGGCAGATGAAGCTGAAGCGCTGACTGAGGCTGCACGTATTGGCTATCCGGTGATGCTAAAAAGTACCGCAGGTGGTGGCGGCATCGGCATGCGTCTGGTCTGGAATGAGACTGAACTGAAAGATGCTTATGCAACGGTGTCTTACTTAGCTCAAGCTAATTTTAAAGATGCAGGTTTATACCTAGAGAAATTTGTACAAAACGCCCGTCATATCGAAGTGCAGATTTTTGGTGATGGCAACGGACAGGTCCTTGCACTGGGGGAGCGTGATTGTTCAGTACAGCGTCGTAACCAGAAGGTGATTGAAGAAACCCCGGCACCGCATATCAATGATGAGCAACGTGCTTATATCCAGAATGTTGCGATCCAGCTGATGCAATCAGTGAATTACCGTTCGGCCGGTACGGTTGAATTCGTGATGGATACCGATACGCAGGAATTTTACTTTCTGGAAGTGAATACCCGTCTGCAAGTCGAGCACGGCGTGACCGAGCAGGTCTTTGGCGTAGATCTGGTGGAATGGATGGTAACTCTGGCCAGCGGCGACTGGACAGCACCAAGTGAAAAACTTGAAGCCAAAGGTCATTCTATTCAGGTGCGTCTGTATGCCGAAGACCCGATCAAGAACTTCCAGCCCAGTGCAGGTTTATTGACCCATGTTGAGTTTGATGCTCATGTCCGCAATGAAACATGGGTAGAAACCGGTTCAACCGTATCCTCATTCTATGACCCAATGATTGCCAAAATCATTGTCACCGCAGACGACCGTGAATCTGCGATTCAGGCGATGACCAAAACGCTGGCAAAAACGCAGGTTGCGGGGATTGAAACCAATCTGGAATATCTGCAAAACATCATCGACTGTGAGGTGTTTAAAGCCGGTACCCAAACTACACGTTTTTTAAATACCTTTGTATGGAAAACCCAAAAAATTGAAGTGCTGCAAGCCGGTATTCAGACTGCTGTGCAGGATGTCACTGGTCGTCTCGGTTACTGGGATGTCGGTGTACCGCCATCCGGTGCGATTGATCCATTGTCACTCAATGTCGCCAACCAGTTACTCGGTAATGTAGCGAATACAGCAGGGTTGGAATGTACCCTGCAAGGCCCGATACTGAAATTCCACTGTGATAGCCAGATCGTACTGGCCGGGGGTGACATGCCATCGACCTTGGATGGTGTAGAGGTGCCGATGTGGCAAACGGTGAATGTAGGTAAAGGCCAGATTTTAAAATGTGGCAAAATCGCCACAGGTTGCCGTACCTATATCGGCATCAAGGGCGGTCTGAATGTCCCAAAATATCTGGGTTCACAAGCGACCTTTACCTTGGGCCAGTTTGGTGGTCATGCCGGGCGTAACCTGTTAATTGGCGATATGCTGCCAATTACGGCATTTACATCTAATGAAATAAAAGCTCTTGCACCTGAACAAGTTCCGACTTTTAGTCAGGAATGGGAAATTGCGGTGATGTACGGCCCACATGGGGCGCCGGATTTCTTTACCAAAAATGACATTGATACCTTCTTTGCCAACAGCTTTGAAATTCACTTTAACTCCAGCCGTACCGGGATTCGTCTGATTGGTCCCAAACCGGAATGGGCACGTGAGGACGGTGGTGAAGCCGGTCTGCATCCTTCTAATATTCATGACAATGCCTATGCCATTGGCGCGATTGACTTCACCGGGGATATGCCGATTATTTTGGGTCCAGATGGACCAAGTCTGGGGGGGTTCGTCTGTCCAGCCGTAGTGATTAATTCAGAACTGTGGAAGCTCGGTCAGCTGAAAGCCGGCGATAAAGTCAAGTTTGTCCCTGTCAGCTACCACCAAGCAAAACTTTTAAATGAAAAATATCATGCACAATTAGAAGCTTCTGATACCCAAGCTATGGCATTTGATGAATCGTTCTACCCTGAAATCAGCACCTTAAAATCAGCTATTTTAGATACCTTAAAAGGTCAAAATGGTCTACCGGATGTAGTCTATCGTCCTGCTGGCAATAACTATATGCTGGTGGAATATGGCGAGCTGGTTTTAGATCTTAACCTGCGTTTCCGTATCCATGCACTGATGCAATGGGTACAGAAACAGAATATAGCCGGCATTATTGACCTGACGCCGGGCATCCGTTCACTGCAAATCCATTTTGATTCGATCCAGCTGGATCAGCTCGACCTGCTGCGTCTGTTGCAAGTCGCTGAAGCTGAACTGCCGGATGTGACAGCAATGCAAGTGCCATCGCGTACCGTGTATCTGCCACTGGCCTGGGAAGATTCTCAAACCCAACTGGCAACTGAACGTTATATGCAAACTGTGCGTCCAGATGCGCCGTGGTGTCCAGACAATATCGAGTTTATTCGCCGTATTAATGGCTTAAAAGATAAACAAGCCGTGAAAGATGTGGTTTATGACGCAAGTTACTTGGTGATGGGCCTGGGCGATGTGTACCTGGGTGCGCCTGTGGCGACCCCGCTTGATCCACGTCAGCGTCTGGTCACCACCAAATATAACCCGGCACGGACCTGGACACCTGAAAATGCCGTGGGGATTGGCGGTGCCTATATGTGTGTGTACGGCATGGAAGGCCCGGGTGGTTATCAGTTTGTTGGTCGTACTACGCAAATGTGGTCACGCTACCGTAAAAATGCCGACTTTGAACAAGGTAAACCGTGGTTACTACGTTTCTTTGACCAGATCAAGTTCTATGAAGTCTCTGAAGCGGAACTGATGCAGATGCGTGATGACTTTAAAGCGGGACGTTTAAAACTGCGTATTGAAGAAGGTGTATTGAACTTAAAAGAATACAATGACTTCTTAACGGAACATCAGGAATCGATTTCAGCATTTAAAGAAGTGCAACAAGCGAACTTTGATGCAGAACGTCGTCGCTGGCATGCAGCAGGGCTGGCGGAATATGTGTCTGAAAGCCTGGACGCTGTCGATGATGGTGAAGGTGTGGAAATTCCAGATGGTGGTTGTGCAGTGGAATCGCATATGCCGGGTTCAATCTGGAAAATTGAATGTGCTTCGGGTGATATTGTGGAAGAAGGCGCAACTTTGGCCGTCATTGAAGCGATGAAGATCGAGATTCCAATTATTGCCCCTGAGCGTATGCGTGTAGATGCCATTACCATTGAAAAAGGGCAAACGGTGAAGACGGGGCAGGTGTTGTTTACCTTGGCGCCAGTGGCTTAAAGAATAACTTGCTAATAGAGACAATTGTCGTTAGTATGATACTTAATACAGCCGCCACGCTTAGTTCTTCTTCGGGAGTCCGCGCAACCTTGGCGGTTTTTTATGTCTGAATATAATGAACCATGTTGAAAATCTACAATAAAAAACCACTCTCATATATCGAACAGGTAAATCATTTGGAAGACAAAGGCATGATTATTCATAATCGTGCTTGGGCTGAATCTGTATTGTCTAAATATGGTTATTATCGTTTAAGTGCATATTGGTATCCTTATCGTGTACGACAAGAATATAAAATTTTAGATACATTTCAACCTAATACAAGATTTGAAAGCATTGTTCAGCTATACGAGTTTGATACAGAACTCAGGTTACAAGTCTTTAATGCCATAGAGATGATTGAAACTTATTTACGTACACAGATTACCTATTTTATGGCGCATAAGTATGGTGCTTTTGGAATTTATCAGGTAACAAACTTTCATCCAAAATTTAAGCATAGCAGTTTTATCAACAACTGTAATAAAGAGGTCGAGCGTTCAAAAGATATATTCATTCAACATTTTGAACAAAACTATATCGGATTTTCAAAAATTCCTATTTGGATGCTGACAGAAGTTTTAAGTTTGGGATCACTATCTTTTTTATATCAGGGCTTGAAGAACAATAAGTCTGAAGGTGTAGAAGATAAAAAGGAAGTTTCACAGCACTTTTCAGTACATCATGAAAAATTAGCTGAATGGTTGCACATATTGACCTATGTACGAAATACTTGTGCACATCATGGGCGATTATGGAATAAAGAATTAGCAATTAAATCCAAAGTCGATAAAGATCCCAATTGGCAACCACCTATTACACCGACCAACAAACGTATCTTCTATGTACTCTTAATATTAAAAACATTACTCAGACCGACAGGTTTTGATACAGAGTGGTGCAATCAACTGAATAAACTATTAAAACCTATACTGAAAAATGAGAATTGGCGTGTTGCGATGGGTTTCCCTGAAAAATGGGAAGATCATCCTATTTGGAATTTATAAAAGATGGCTAAAAAACTAGAAGAACTTTTAGGAATGCATAGTATTGAAAGTCAAAATCGTATTTTTGAAAATGCAAAAATAATTTTGAATGATCTTGTTAAAGAAGATATTCAATTATTAAAACTTGCAGAAGAAGCTAAAAACGATGAAACCGTAAAGATGAGTCTAAAAGAGCTACGAGCTCGAGTTCACAAAAACCGCGCTTAAAAAGTTTGATAAGCTGAGCCACACTTTAACGCAAAAAGTGAACCTGAATGGTGCAGTGTTGTACAATTTTTATGCATATTTAATGATCTAAATAGCCTTCCTTCTTTTCACTCCCGCTTCAGCAGGGCTTTGTGATGCCGCTGCGGCATTATTCAGTTCATTTTATATTTTGGCACGCTTTCTGCTTTTATTTATATGACAGATAAACAGAGGAGAGCCATTTACTTGATCACTCAACCATACTCATCGTTCAACCCATCATGTATAAAAAAATAACTGTACATGAAGAATAAAAGCAATCGAACCGGTGAAATTATCAATAACCCCCCTGATTTAAAACAGGCCCCAGCTCAGCGTACTGGGGCTTTTTTTTGCCGTTTTTATTTAATCCCGTCACTACAATTGGCACGCTTTCTGCATTTTAGCAAGTAATACGAAATTCCAGTTTTGTAATACCTGTAGGAGATGCACATGAATCATCCAGACTCGAATAAAAAGCTGCATCCATGGCTGAAATTCTTAGTTGAGCTTTTAAGTGTACGTGCCGGACTGCATTTACAGCAATCCGCACAGCAGAAGGAATACCGCCGTGGCTAAACAAAAATTGGCACGGATTAGTATCACCCTGCCAGAAAGCACGCTTCAGGCACTCGATCAAAAGATTGTCGAGCAACATTATGAAAGCCGTTCTCAGGCTATTGTCGACATGATTAACCGCTATTTGATTGACGATCTGGTGGCACACGATGAAGTGATGGTCGGCACATTGACGCTGGTCTATGACGTCAGCCTCAAGCCGCTGCGTTCCCAGCTGGTGGACCTGCAACAGCAATATCTGGAACAGGTGATCAGCTCGCTACATATCCAGCTGGATGATGAAAAAGTCCTGCAGGTGATGCTGATGCAGGGCGTGAGCAGTGACCTGAAAGAAATTAGTGAACAATTTATTGCATTGAAAGGGATGCTCAAAGGGCACCTGGAACTGATGGATGCCGTGATGCCCCCCATTCCTCAAAATACCAATAAAGGAGTATTGTCATGAACACTTTATGGACCATTCAGGATTGGCAGAATGCTTACCAACAGCAGCAGATCCAGTTACAGGATCTGATCTCTTATGTCGCATCGTTTAACAATGACAATCATGCCTGGATTTCAATTGCCACAGCAGAACAATTACAAGCCCAAATTGATACTCTAAAGGGTAAATCCGTAGCAGACCTACCACTGTACGGTATTCCATTTGCGGTGAAAGACAATATTGATGTTGCCGGTTTTTATAGCACGGCAGCCTGTAAAGAAGCTGCTTATCTGGCCAGCAGTGATGCAACAGTGGTTGCCAAGTTGAAAGCGGCTGGTGCGATTGTGGTGGGTAAAACCAATCTGGACCAGTTTGCAACCGGTCTGGTCGGTGTACGTTCTCCATACGGTGCAGTGAAAAATAGCTTTCATCCAGACTATATCAGTGGCGGTTCAAGTTCGGGTTCATCTGTGGCGGTTGCCAATGGTCAGGTGCCTTTCAGTTTAGGCACAGATACCGCAGGTTCGGGCCGTGTGCCAGCCGGACATAACAATATTGTAGGGCTTAAACCGACCAAGGGCTGGTTCTCAACTTCGGGGCTGATTCCGGCTTGCCGTACCATTGATGTGATTTCAATTTTTGCCTTGACGGTGGATGATGCCTGGCAAGTAGCCCAGATCATGCAAGGTTATGATACATCTGATGAATATTCACGCCAGCATCCAGCCAATGTACCCACCCAGTTTTCTAAAGGCAAAATTGCCATTCCGGCACAACTAGAATTCTATGGCGATGCGGAATCGGAAAAAGCCTTTAAACTGGCGATCGCTCGTGCCAAACAGCTGGGCTATGCGGTCGAAGCGATTGATTTCAGCATCTTCAATCAGCTGGCTTCAGCTTTATATAACAAAGCTTGGGTCGCAGAGCGTTGCAGCGCCGTAGAGAAAATAGTCTCGCGTGAGGTGCCCCATCCGGTGATTCACCAGATCATCAGTCAGGCGGACAACTTCAACGCTGTCGATATGATGCAGGCGGAATATGAACGTGCCCAGCTGGCGCGCCAAATCAATCTGGCATTGGCGGACTTTGATGCCTTGATGGTGCCTACCGCACCGACCATTTACAAGATTGCCGATGTGGAAGCAGATCCACTGGTTAAAAATAGCCACATGGGTGCCTATACCAATTTCGTCAATTTTGCTGATCTGTCAGCCTTGGCACTGCCAAATAGCATTCGTGTTGATGGCCTGCCAAGCGGTGTGACCTTTATTGCTCCTGCCTGGATGGATCAGGCCTTGGCCAACTTTGCTCAACGCTGGCAGCAAGCGACAGCTTTAATGCTGGGGACTTCGCAGAAAACTTATATACCAAGCACCCAGATTCAATCTCAGCATTCGGTCAAACTCGCAGTCGTAGGTGCACACCTGACGGGTATGCCGTTGAACTTCCAGCTGACCACACGTGGCGGAACCTTGCTGCAAACCACCCAGACCGCAGCAAGCTATAAATTGTATGCCTTGAAAAATACCACACCGCCTAAACCGGGCCTGCAGTACAGCAGTACAGGTCAGAAGATTGCAGTCGAAGTCTGGGATATTCCATTTGCCAACTTTGGTCAGATTGTTGCAGAAGTGCCGGCACCGCTCGGTATTGGCAATGTTCAGCTGGCAGATGGTCGTTGGGTCAAAGGCTTTATCTGTGAAGGCTATGCGCTGGAAGATGCCACTGACATCAGCCATTTCGGTGGCTGGCGTGACTTTATTCAATCAAAACAACCTTCAAACACGCGTTTTAAATGTAATTGCATAGGGGAAATCGCACCATGATGAAAAAACTAAGTTTAGCCGCATCAATCTGTGGCGCCATTTTATTGAGTGGCTGTGACAATACGGCTAAAGTGCCAGAATCAGATGCCAAGGCAGGCGCTAGTGCCCAAACCCAGCCGATCCGTATTGGTTATAGTGACTGGCCGGGCTTTGTGGCATGGCAAGTGGCCATTGAAAAAGGCTGGTTAAAAGAAGCTGGCGTAAATGCCGATTTTAAATGGTTTGACTATTCGGCTTCATTGTCTGCTTTTGCTGCAAACCAGCTGGATGCGGTGATGGTCACCAACGGAGATAATCTGGTGACCGGTTCCGGTGGTACCAAAGGCGTAATGATCATGGCAACCGACTATTCGGCGGGAAATGACGTCATTATCGCTAAACCGGGGATTAATACGATTCAGGAACTGAAAGGCAAAACAGTGGCGACTGAAAAAGGTCTGGTCGATCACCTGCTGCTGTCGACTGCACTGGATGATGCCAAAATCAAGCTGAACGAGGTCAAGCTGGTCAATACCATGACCAATGAACTGCCTCAGGTCTTTAATACTCCAGATATTGATGCGATTGCCGTATGGCAGCCGGTCGCCAATCAGGCTTTATCTGCCGTTGCCGGTTCAAAGATTATTTTTAGCTCTAAAGATAAAGCCGGCCTGATCTACGATACCCTGACGGTGAATCCAGCACATCTGCAAGCCAACCAGGAACAATGGAAAAAGCTGATCCAGGTTTGGGATAAAACGGTAAAATATATTAATGATCCGGCGACTCGTGAAGATGCGGCCCGGATTATGGCCAAACGGGTCGGGGTCGATGCCAAAGCCTATATGCAGTTTATCGAGGGGACGCATCTATTGGACTTAGAGGCGAACAAGAAAGTCTTTACCAAAGGCAATGGCTTCGATTCGATCTATGGTTCCAGCTACCATGTCAATAAATTCAATGTGACCAATGGCATCTACAGCACTGAAATGAATGTCGATGCTGTCATTGTGCCGACATTGGTACAAGAGCTGAAATAAAGCCAGATCTAGTGCATAAAAAAATCCCCAGTCTGATCAGACTGGGGATTTTTTTATGGTCAGATAAACATCAAAAAAATTAAAGTTCAGTGCTTTTAGAAAACACATTGATAAAAATAATACCCATGATCATCAATGCCAGTCCGATCAGCGCCGGAAGATCTAGGTGCTGTTTAAACACCAGTAGGCCAACCGTTGAAATCAGGATAATGCCGGCACCGGACCAGATCGCATAGGCAATGCCCATCGGAATGGTTTTCATGGTCAGTGACAGAAAGAATAGCGCAACGGCATATCCAAGAATGGTGGCCAGAGATGGCCAGAGCACACTAAAGCCATTGGAGGCTTTCAGGGCAGAAGTCGCAATCACTTCTGCAATGATGGCAATCGACAGATATAAAAAAGCCATATTCCTCCCTAGAGCACGCGTGCTGCATGATGCATCAGGTGATCCTGTTCTGACTTCAGCCAGTGTTCCGCTTCTGCAGTTGTCGCAGTGCTGTGCTGAAACTCGTAGTCAGGCATATACATATCTACCGCAAAAATCAGGTCGATTTCATGACCATCCAAAATTACATGCTGAACCAGACGGGTTTTATCAAGAATCTCAAAGTTGTCGAGATTAAAAGCGTTACCGGCTTCACTGGCGCAGGTGCTGTACGTTTTAGTTTGACCATCCGTGCCGATCGAGACTTCAAAACTTTCAATTAAAGCAAAAACAGTTGGATCAACCGCTTTTAAATCCATTTGAGCAACTGTGCTTTGTACATCTGGCAAACGGGTCAGGGCATAGGCCATATGATTGCCACAGATAATCAGGCCGCCATCCATTTCCAGCTTTTGTCCTAACTGGACATCAAGTGCTGATTGAAGTCGCAGGCCTAAAAACACACCGCATTGTACCTGCTGGCGCCAGTCTTCGACATAAACGTTGCTGGGAGAGAATTCCAGAATGCAGTTGCCAATCGCATGCAGCTTTGCCGGCTCAGGCCATTGCACATGGTTCTGGTAATTGGCGTAGTCAGCGACCTCCCAGGACAACAGCTGCTTGGATTCATCCCATAAGGTATTGCCAATCCAGCCCTGACGGTCTGCGATGGGTGTGCCATTCTGACTTTTCAGGCGCAGATCAATGGTAAAGCTGCGCGACTGAAACCAGTACACAATGGTATTTTCATCGGTCAGGCCATTAAAGAAGCTGATACTTTTGCGCCGGAAAGCACCATATAAAAAGTTCGGAATAACTTCAGGCTGACGGGTTGTCGGTGTTAAAGTTGTCAGTGCTTCAAGTAAGTTCATGATGTTGCCTCCGGCTGTTCTTCAAGGCCAAAGGAGGACAGCGGGACCGCATTTTTCAGTACCAGTTCGCCGGAAGCGATACGTTGTTTTAAATAATGAAACGTTTGTGCAGTCTGGTTAAACAGATGTTCGCCACCAATCAGTGCAGCATATTTGCAATCTTCAGTTTGAATGACCGGTTCAATCACGGTGTCATAATTGCAGGCACAAAACAGCGGGAAGGAGTAACGTTCTTCCGAAACCTTTTTCACCCGATGTTTGGTCGCCAGGTATTGACCATTGGACAGAATTTCCATCATGTCACCGATATTCATCACCAGGGTATTTTCAATCAATGGAATATCGATCCACTCACCGGCTTTATTCAGTACCTGCAAACCGGGTGCAGTGGGTAGCAGCAAGGTAAAGCATTCATAGTCGGTGTGTGCACCAATCCCTTCAGCATCTGTGACTTCGGGATTATAGGGATAATGAATTAGGCGTAACTGGCTTGGGGCATCGGTAATTTTACGCGCAAAAAAGTCTTCTTCGATGCCCAGTGCCAGGGCAAAAGCAGCAAAAATCTGCTGGCTGATCTCACGCAGATGGCTGTAATACTGACTGACCACTGCCCTGAAATTGGGGTCTTCCGGCCATAAGGTTGGGCCGAGCAATGGGCAGCCTGTTTCAGGTCCCTGATAGTCATAATTGACATCATAGGCTTCTTTTAGATCATAGCTATGTCCAGCAAACTGTTCTTCGCCAATCGGCACATAACCACTATGGTTACTGGATTGACCAATATAGTGCTGCATCTTGCTGTCCAGATCCTGTGAAAAATAGGATTGGGCAATTTCAATCAAGGCTTTGGCATAGTCAAAATTAAATTGGCGACCTTGCAGATAGAGAAAGCCAACCTCTTTGCAGGCCTGATCCAGAGCATGAGCTACTTCAAGACGGTCGGCCAGATGTGGACTTTGCAGTTTGGAGATATCAATAAGCGGAAGTACATATGGGTCTTGCATGGCAATCACCTTAATTGTTGGTCGTCCAACACAGCGATTAAAACCTTTGGGTCGTCCCAAAGGTGCTTTTAACCTGATTATTTGCTGGTGCTCACTTTGGTCAGACGCGGAATCTCCGGCAGATCCGCCAGTGCTGGATCTAGTTCATCTTCCTGGGCATGCACCATGTGATCGACATGCTCACGCAGCTGTTTAAATTCCGGCGTCAGCATCAGATCGGGATGACGTGGACGTGGCAGATTCACTTCAATAATTTCTTTAATTTCACCCGGATTGGCTTTCAAGGCCACAATGCGGTCGGCCAGCAAAATCGCTTCATCCATATCGTGGGTCACGAAAATAATGGTGATATCGATGTTCTGCCACAGGTTCAGCAGGTGACGCTGCATTTTCTGGCGCGTATGCGGATCCAGCGCACCAAAAGGTTCATCCATCAGCAAGACTTTGGGTTCATTGACCAGCGCACGGGCAATCGCGACACGCTGTTTCATCCCGCCAGACAGCTGATGCGGATACTGGTCCTGATATTTTTCCAGACCAATGATATTGATCCATTCACGTGCCTGCGCTTCGGCTGAGGCATTACTTTGGCCTTTCATTTTTGGGCCAAACATGACATTTTCTTTGACGGTTTTCCATGGGAACAGGGTATAGCCCTGAAACACCATGCCACGTTCCGGACTCGGACCGGTAATCGGCTGGCCATCGACCAGAATCTCACCACTGCTATACGGGTCTAGTCCTGCTACTACACGGCTAAACGTAGACTTTCCACAGCCAGAAGGACCAATCACACAGATAAACTCACGCTTATGAATTTTGAGATCCAGGGCATTTAAAACCGTACGTTCAGTTTTGCCATGACTGAATTTTTGCGTCAGCTGTTTCGCTTCCAGAATCACCGGACGGCTATAAATCTTGTTAAAGTATTCGCGGGTATTAAATTCAGGGTTTTGCATTAATTTGCTCCCGGTTTCCATTTAAATAGGCGTTGTCCCAGTTTCATTAACATCACATCGCAAAGCAGACCAATCACCCCAATGATCAGGATCGCGGCAAAGACATTGTCAAAATTCTGGTAACGGGCTTGCTGGGTAATAAACCAGGTAATCCCCGAGGTACTGCCGATCAGTTCAGCCACGATCAGATAGGTCCATGCCCAGCCGAGCAGGACACGCAGATTGCGGTAAATTTCAGGAAGGGCCGCTGGAATGACCACATAAAACAAGCTTTTCATTTTATTGGTGCCTAAGGTAAAACCGGCTTCAATCAGGCTACGGTCCACCAGACGTGTGGTATTGGCAATAATCAGGATTTGCTGGAACAGGGTGCCAATGACAATGATGGCAATTTTCGGTGCATCATTGATCCCTAAAATAGCAACCGCAAGTGCACCAAAGGCCGGGGCAGGCAGGTAGCGGAAAAATTCAACAAAAGGCTCGGTCAGCTGGGAAATTTTGTGAGAGAAACCACATAAAATACCGAGTGGAATCCCGATCAGCGAAGAAATAAAGAAAGCACTAAAGACCAGTTTGATACTGTGTGCCACAGGCTTTCATGGAACCAGGGTGTATTGGCCTGTGCAGGTTCAGTGGTGAATGCCGTGACCAGGGCAATCGCCACTTCATGTGGGGCGGGCAGATAGATCGGATTCACCAGAATCCCTTGCGGTGGAGCCAGACCTTGATCTAGCGCAGACTGGGCGGCAGAGAAAAAGACGTCTTTATCAATGCGACTACCGACCTGTAAATAGTTCACGCTGCCTGAATCGGCAATCTGGACTTGTGGATGCCAGATAAAGGGTAAATAGCTGACTGCACACCAAATCAAGACCGGTATTAAAAAAGACCCCAAGCCAAACAGCAGTTTATTTCTTTGACTGAGTTCACGTGCAACGTAACCCATAGTGTTGCCCCTCAATATTACAATTTTTATAAAACGTAATACTGATTAAGCAAAATAGGTGCCAAAATTATTGTTTTCATTCAATGGACTGCTGGAAATAGCCTAAGCTGAAAGAAACTGATGTTTAAATTACGCATAATGCCACCTTTTACATAGGACAAAGGCTTTAGAAGCGGGGACGTTGTGCAGGCCATCATCTGGTGTGTTTAGCCCCTGGTTAAAAAACGTGGAAACTAAAATCAGGTGGCTTAGATAGATGGGGAAGGAGCTAGCCTCAACCATGACCTGGTTTAATGAGTGGCGAGTACCAGAGAGCAAGTATTGAAAGCTTTTAAACGTGCAGTTAAAAAATAATGTAAAAACTAAAAAATGGAAGAATTTCTACAATTTGATCAGACATATAGCGATAGTTAGCTCATCATTTCGCTACTTTTGGTATGTAAACAGATTACAGTAAATAAATTAGAAATTAACATTCTGCTTAACCTCAAGGCGCAGCTATCTACGCATCTTTCTCGATCCTTAAAATATGTTGCTATTTTCTCTAACTCATCCACTGAATATTCTGAAGCTGGCTGAAGGGTACCAGTGTACTGAATAAGCCAAACGACCCATCTGAGTGGGAGCTTGCAGTTATCACCACCCGAGATATTGCGCCTTTAAAATATTTGTATAATCCTGCCATAGCCAGATAAAAACTCAGGGTTTGTAACTACTAATTGAAATCTACTTATTTCTATACTATTATATACAACATGAGTAAATATGTAAGCATTAGCGTTGCAGCTAAAACATTAGGTGTTTCCATTCAAACATTAAGGCGTTGGGATGAAGAAGGCACTTTGGTTGCAGATCGAACCCCTAAAAATCATAGACGATATGATCTGAGTAAGATCACGCCTGAGCAAATACACAAGCCCGATAGTCAACTTCAAAGGAAAACCATTGCATACGCAAGGGTATCGAGTCATGACCAAAAAGAAGATTTAATTCGACAGCAACAAGTTCTTGAAATGTACTGTGCAAATCAAGGTTGGACGTTTGAATTAATCTCCGATCTTGGTTCGGGTATGAACTATAGAAAAAAAGGCTTAAATAAGCTGCTAGAAGCAATCATGAATGATGAAATCGGACGTTTGGTTTTAACGCATAAAGATCGCTTATTGCGGTTTGGTGCTGAGTTGGTTTTTGCCTTATGTGAAGCTAAAA
>NZ_VPCP01000075.1:0-15219 GCF_013418145.1 Acinetobacter sp. YH12201
CCTATTTAAGCGATGTACTGAAAAGGTTGCCGACACATAAAGTGACCCAGATTGAAGAATTACTGCCACACCGCTGGAAATCCAACTCAAATTAAAAAATGGCGATGGGGTTCAGCGGACGCTTACAATCATCATGCAATATGACGAGGTGAGCACTATGGACCAAGAACTGGAACAGATCCGCGATATCTGGACTCAGGCCTTTTTTAGCGGAAATTATGAGGTGCTGGCTCAGTATGAACATGAACAGTTCAAAGTGGTCTACGAGCAGGAAGGTCGCGTGGAAAGCAATTTTGTTCGCTATGACCGCATTGCTCATGCCGTGAAAAATGGTGTCTGGAAGCCGCAAAAACTCGCAGTTGAGTTTGAAGAATTTGATTATGATGAAGATTTAAAGCATTGCCAGGTCTGGATTGGCTTGCAGAATCATAAACAAATTCGGGAATTATGGGTCAATGAGAGCGCCTGGAAAATCATTGAACTCAGGTTTTTAAAACGCAAAAAACAGCTCAGGATAAGTCAAAAAACTAATTTAAAATGACGAGTATAGTGTGGATAAGTTTTTAAGCTGCCATTTCAGCTCAATAAAAGAGTAAAAATTAACTTATCCATAGCATAAGGCGATATTTTATTTTAAATTTAAACTTGAATTTTAAGTGGTTGTGGATAAATTTTTTAAATTTAAAAGCAGATTTTGAATTTAAATTTATTTTAAGAGGGTTTTTGAATTTAAAACCTGATCATGTTGTTTGATTTAAAATAGCTTGTCATAGCTGGGTAGAATGGCTATATAGAGTGGTTGTGTAGAATAGAATGGTTGTGTAGAAAAATTAAAAAATCGCAGCACACCTTAAATATTGTGCTGCGATCATAAAATAAACGTCACTTTAGCTTTACTTAAGAATGGAAAAATGCCTTATTCAAAAGAACTTTCCAGCTCTTCCAATTCCATCATTAACTCTAACATCTGTTCTTCCGCCGTTTCCAGCTGGCTTTTTAACTGAGTTTGCTCATTCATCAGCTTGAGTAAATCATCTTTACGACTGGCTTCATATATTGCCGCATCACCCAGTAATACTTCAATTTCAGCTAAACGGGGTTGCAGCTTGCTGATCTGTGCTTCATTTTTTTCAATATTTTTACGAATCGGTCGGCTCAGTTCACGGCGGCGCGCAGTTTCTTTACGTTGAGCTTCTTTATCGAGTTTTGAAATTGCCGGTTTTACTTCTACTTGTGACTTCACGGGTTCAGCAGGTTTCTGACCATTTTTCATGAGGTCAATCCGTGCCTGACGTAACCAGTCTGCATAAGCAACCAAATCACCATCAAATTCACGGCATTGACCATTGTGGACTAATAACAATTCATCACAGACGCTGGCAATCAATTGACGCTCATGCGATACCAACACCACAGCACCTTCAAAGTCCTGTAAGGCCATGCTCAGGGCATGACGCATATCAAGGTCCAAATGGTTGGTCGGTTCATCCAGAATCAACACGTTTGGACGTTGCCATACAATTAAAGCCAAAGCTAGGCGCGCACGTTCACCACCAGAGAAGCCTTCACTTGGGGTGTCCATACGTTCGCCACTAAAACCAAAGCTACCGAGGAATGAACGTAAAGTTGCTTCACTGATTTTTTTGTCCGCGATTCGTGACAATTGCAGCATTGGACTGGCACTACCATCCAGGGCATCCATTTGATGCTGGGCAAAATAACCAATATTCAGCAATTCAGAATCTTTGCGCGTCCCTTTGAGCAGTTTCAGGTCACCAACCAAAGATTTGATCAGTGTCGATTTACCGGCCCCATTCATCCCGAGTAAACCAATCCGGCTGCTTGGTGTGATTTGCAAATTGACATTGGTTACAATCAGCTTGTTACCATAACTAATATCCGCATGTTCCAGTTGCAGCAAAGGTGAGCTCATTTTAGTCGGTTCACGGAAACTGAAGGTAAATGGTGTATCTACATGTGCAGCAGAAAGTTCCTGCATACGTTCTAGTTGTTTAATCCGGCTCTGTGCCTGTTTGGCTTTGGTGGCTTTGGCTTTAAAGCGGTCAATAAATTTTTGTAAATGTGCCCGTGTTTCAAGCTGCTTTTCATACGCTTGTTGTTGTTGTGCCAGACGTTCACTACGTGTACGTTCAAAGGTAGAATAATTTCCGGTATAGAGCATCAGTTCCTGATTTTCGATATGTAAAATATGATCGGTAACGGCATCAAGAAAATCACGGTCATGCGAAATTAAAATCAGGGTGCCTTCATAGGCTTTTAGCCAGTCTTCCAGCCATAAAATTGCATCCAAATCGAGATGGTTGGTCGGTTCATCCAGTAACAGCAAGTCGGAACGGCTCATCAGGGTGCGGGCCAGATTTAAACGCATGCGCCAGCCACCCGAGAAACTGGAAACATCCAGTTGTGACTGATGTTCAAAGAAGCCCAAACCGGCCATCAATTGTGATGCTTTTGATGGAGCAGAGTAGCCATTAATTTCGTCAAAGCGGCCATATAAATGCGCTAACTCATCGTTATTGAGATCTTCAGGGTGTTCCAGTTTGTGCTGGATGTCCCAATATTCTTCATCTCCAGACAGGACAAAATCGATGGCCTTCATCTCCAGCGCTTTAATTTCCTGAGCCATATGAGCCACCGTCCAGGCAGCAGGACGGGTCAAAGAACCGCCATCCGATTCCATGCCACCCAATAATGCGGCGAACAGGGTCGATTTTCCTGCGCCATTGACACCGGTTAGGCCAATTTTCCATCCTGGATGTAGCTGCATAGACGCTTTTTGAAATAAAACACGCCCACCGCGACGTATAGAAAGTTGATCTAACTGAATCATTGAAATATCTAAATGAGAAGAATAATGTGCGTATTCTAAAGGAAGCCACTCAGAAAAGAAAAAGGCAGTGCATGATTCTTTTTTATAAAAGCATGATTTTAAGTAGATGAATAAAAATGTGACAAATTGTGCAAAAAAACAGCCTTTCGTCAGAAAGGCCTCAGCAGCTCTATTTTTAGTATAAAAACAAAATTATAGTAATTTTCTAAGATAAATAAGCGAAAAAGAATAAGGCACATCATGAAAAAAAAGACTTTTATTTTATCTATGCTCACACTTTTGAGTTTTTCCAGCTTAGCGCAGGCAAAACAGAATATCTGTGTATTTGATTTACTTGGGAAAGCAGGTGAGTCTTATAAATTAATTGAAGAATGGGCCTTAACCAGTAAAAACTGGGGAGCCGAGGTCAATCTAATGCCCTATCAAGACGAAGCCAAAATTGAAAAAGATTTTAAGGTCGGTGTCTGTGATGCTTTTTACATGACCTCAATGCGTGCCCGCGCCTATAACAAATTTGCCGGTTCAATTGATGCACTTGGTGGCGTTCCAAGTAATCAGATTGCACAAAAAGCCATTGCTTTTGTGTTGGACAAACGTAATAAAAAGCGGCTGACCAGTAGCATTGCCAATGAGAAATATGAGGTGGCAGGAATTGGGCAAATTGGTACTGCCTATCTTTTTGTACGTGATAAATCAATTAATTCTATAGAGAAGGCACAAGGTAAAAAATTTGCCATTCTGCACTATGATCAGGCGCAAAAAATTGTTGTCCAGCGTATTGGTGCAGTGCCGGTGATGGCTGATATTTCTAATTTTGTGAAGAAATTCAACAATGGTGAAGTCGATATGATTGCGGCACCCGCTTATGCCTTTAAGCCGCTAGAAATTTACAAAGGTTTAGGCTCTAGCGGGGCAATGATTAATTTTCCGGTCGTCAATGTGACTGCCGATCTGGTGATTCGCCCGGAGAAATTTCCTGAAGGTTTTGCAGATCAGTCACGGAGTTGGTTCGTAAAACTTTTACCGAAAAGCTTTGCTATGGTGAAACGCCTGGAAGCGGAAATTCCCGCCAGATATAAAGTCAATTTAACTAAGGAAGATCATGATAAATATCAAAAATTATTACGAGATGGACGTTTAGACCTGACTAGGCAAGGAATTTATGAACCGACCATGATGACGGTGCTGAAAAAAGCCCGTTGTACGGTAGAGAGAACCAACTTTGAGTGTTCATTAAGCGGTGAATAAATCCATCATTATTGTATTCATTTGTAAAATAGCGCAAATTTCATAAATTATACCTAAAAATCGCTGTTACATAAGTTTATGATTTTTATTGCTAACTTAAAAAAATGAAAAACGATTGGCATTTTAAGCCTGATTAATTGGAGTAAATACTCTATTTTTTTAGAATGAACTTGCTTAATATTTGTGGCGTGAACGGATACTCGTCAAACAACAAGATTCTAAAAGGACCGAAATAATGAAAAAAATGATTTTCACATTAACAACATTTGCTGCTGTAGGCTTAGCGAGTACAGCACAAGCTGCTAAAGTCGATGTCTGTGTATTTGATTTACTGGGTAAATCGGGTGAATCTTTTCAAATGGCTCAGGAATGGGCATTGGCTGCCAAAGGATGGGGGGCAGAAATTAATCTTATTCCACGTCAAGACGAAGCGGTTGCTGATAATGACTTTAAAGCCGGTAAATGTGACGGCGTGTTTATGACCGCGATGCGTGCTCGTCAATACAATAAATTCGTAGGCTCTATTGATGCTCTCGGTGGTGCACCAAGTAATGCGATTGCTCAGCGTGCCATCACTTTTGCTTTGGATAAACGTAATGCGCCGAAAATGGTCAGTAATTTAGGCGGCAAAAAATATGAAGTGGCGGGTATTTCACCTTTAGGTTCTGCTTTTATTTTTGTACGCGATAAAAAAATTGACTCGATTGAAAAAGCAGCAGGTAAAAAATTTGCGGTATTAGGTTATGACGATGCACAAAAAATTATGGTGCAACGTGTAGGTGCGCAAGCGGTGATCTCTGATGTATCTAACTTTGTCGCAAAATTCAATAATGGACAGGTCGATATGGTAGGTGCACCTGCCTATGCCTATAAACCTTTAGAAATTTATAAAGGTTTAGGTTCTAATGGTGCGATGTTTAATTTCCCTGTACTCCAGGTGACCGCAGATTTTGTGATCCGTCCAGACCAATTCCCGGCAGGCTTTGGTCAAAAATCACGTGACTGGTTTGTGAAAAACTTACCAAAAAGTTTTGCCCTAATTAATCGTCTGGAAGCCAATATTCCGGCCAAGTTTAAATTGAACCTGACTGCAGAAGATAAAACCAAATATCAAAAATTATTGCGTGAAGGCCGTATGGATATGACCAACCGCGGTATTTATGATCCAGGCATGATGGGGGTTTTGAAAAAGGCTCGCTGCTCTGTCGATAAAGCCAATTTTGAATGTTCACTTGGTGGTGAATAGTATTGATTTTTAAAAAGAAAGCCTAGATTAAATCTAGGCTTTTTTGTCACTAGTATTTTGTCATTTTTGCCATTGAGATGAGTGAAAAAAGGCGTAATCTTAAAAAAATAACAGTGAAATTTTATCAGCCCAAAAAACAAGTCTTCAAATCGGCTGCTGGCTGATGAATAAAAAAAGCAAAAACGATTCAATTCAAGATTGAATAAAATAATGACACAAGGAAGAAAAAATCATGATGCCATGCTCTAAAACACTGCTGCTTGGTCTAGGTTTGTGTGCTGTCGCTAGTATTACTCAAGCCAAACAGGTGATTTGCGTATTTGATTTAGTAGGTAAAAGTGGGGATGTTTTTGCCCTGATGAAAGATTATCAATTGGCAGCCAAAAATTGGGGCACCGATATTGAATTACGTGTAGGCCAAAATGAAGCAGTCATCGCTGAAGATTTTAAAGCTGGAAAGTGTGACGGGATCAGTGTGACCGGTATGCGCGGTCGTCAGTTTAACCATTTTACCGGTTCACTGGATGCTATTGGTGCGATTCCCGATTTAAAACTGGCAGTAAAAGTGATGCAGGGTTTAGCCAATCCAACTTTTGCCAAACATATGCTGAATAGCAAATATGAAGTGGTGGGTGTGATTCCAGTCGGCGATGCCTTTTTAATGGTTAATGATCGTAATATCAATACCGTGGCGAAAGCTGCAGGCAAAAAAATTGCCGTGCTTGATTATGATGAAGCGCAAAAAATTATGGTTCAGCAAGTGGGTGCACAGGCGATTAGTGCAGATGTCACCAATTTTGGCGCTAAATTTAACAATGGTCAGGTGGATATTATTGGTGCACCTGCTGCCGTATTTAAACCTTTAGAACTGTATAAGGGTTTAGGCAATAAGGGTGCAATTGTGAATTATCCTATTTTACAAGTCACCGGTAATGTGATTATCCGTCCAGATAAATTTCCGGCAGGATATGGGCAAAAGTCACGTGAATGGGTGAAAAGCCAGTTACCTCGTGCCTTCGGGATTTTAGGCAAAATGAAAGCCGATATTCCGCAAAAATACTGGATGCAAATTCCTGAAGCAGATAAAGTGGGCTATCAAAAATTGATGCGCGAGTCGCGGGTCGATTTAACCAAACGCGGCGTTTATGATAAACGTATGATGAAATTACTGTGGCAATTCCGTTGTAAGCAAGATCCAAAGAATTTTGAATGTAGTCTGCAGGATGAAAATTATAAAAAATCTTGAGAAAAATAGTCTGATTTAACTTTAAATCTGTAAATACTGACCATATATTGGGTATGCTATACTTAATATATGGTCTTTTATATTTCAAGACAGCTGAATTGAACAGAGGAATCCCACATGAATGCCCAAGCTCTGGTGTTGACCGACAATGCTGCGAATAAAGTACGCCAATTGCGTGATAGCGAAGGCAACCAAGAATTAATGTTACGCGTTTATGTTACAGGTGGCGGTTGTTCCGGTTTCTCTTATGGCTTTAACTTTGCTGAAAGCATGAATGAAGATGATGCTGAATTTATTAATGGTGATGTGAAAATGCTGGTCGATTCATTGAGCTATCAATATCTTGTCGGTTCAGAAGTAGATTATGTAGAAGGCCTGGAAGGTTCACGTTTTATCGTGCACAACCCTAATGCAACAACAACCTGTGGTTGTGGTTCATCTTTTTCAATTTAATCGAATAATCAAATATAAAAAGCCCTCCAAAAATGGGGGCTTTTTTATTGCGGATTAGCATGCTGATTTGCTGTTGCAAGCTATTTAAATTATTAGGCTTGCAGTTTTGCTGCTTCTAGAATATCAAAAATAACCGTAGTCACATCTTGGCTTAAATCGCGATTGTTAAAAATTTCATAAGCACTAATGGTGATATCGGTATCGCTTGGCAGTAAACGTTGTTCTTCTTCAATCAAATCTTGAATAGGCAACAGGGTCTGTTTGACTTGTAAATGTAGAATATCTTTAAATTCTATATTTTCATCTTCAAGTTCAATCAGTTGCTCATTGAAATACGGCAAAAGAATGGAATGGAGATAAGGTTGAATCTCAATAATATCAAAAATTTCAATATCACGAGTCTGTTCAATCGTACTGATGTGATCATTTACTTCAATAAGAATATGGTAGTAACTCACACGCATCTCCAGAGGTTTCTGTTGTCATTTCTGGTTATTACCATAACACGAAATTTGCCTGATTGCCGATATCTTACTATTCATAGACTTATAAAAAGTAAGGTTTTTTTGCATTGTATCTCAAGTTGAGCCTAACGCGCCTGTAACAGGGCAAGATCAGCAGCGGACAAGCGGAAATTTAGCATGTTTTGCTCTTTCATCAGTGGATACATCAGTGCTTGCGGGTCCTGATTATGTTTCAAGCCCAGTGCATGGCCAAATTCATGCGCCAGCGTCAAGCGTAAATCCTCAATCGATTCAAATTCGTAAATGTTAATTTGCTTGCCATTAAATGAACCTTTATCAAATAATCGTGGCTGAAAACACTGATTAAAGCTTTTTACCGAGCTATCAATCCGTTGATTCAGCTGATTCAGTTCATCAACCTCCAGATTAAGTTGCTGAATTTTCTGGTTATAAAGATTGATCTCTTGCTGCAGTACCAAAATGTGCTGTTGTAACTGGTTTTGCTGCTGCATGAGCTGTTCCCGTTGTGAAGCCGGGATTCCACCACTTTGATTAATAATGGCAATATATTGATTATGTTGATTTATTTGTATATTGAGTTGGGCTTTTTTCGCATCGAGTAGAGTATTGGTACGGTCTAGTTCATCTTTAAATTGCTGCAGTTGTTGATTTTTATTGACCCACACTTGCTGGTTGTGTTGAATCTGGCCTAATTGCTGCCGACGTTGCACCGATTCGTCTTGACGTTGATCATAAATTAAATGGATGGTGAGCCGGGCATCGGGATCATAAACAAAATAGTCTTTGCCTGTACCCGCTTTCCAGATGTCAGTGGCTTGCTGGCTAATCTGTTTCAGTTCATTTTCAGTAACACCAAAACGTGAATCAACCTCAGCAATACGGTAACGTAAGCGGGTATCGAAAGGATGTTGAATACGATCCAACAGGGTATTGTGGCGAATTTGAGGATGATTTCGGGTTTGATAGGTCATGCCGAACAGAAATATGACCAACAGGCTGAGTAGCACTAAGCGCATAAAAGCTTAAAATCATTATTTTTCTATACTGTATAACAATTAAGCTGAAATAAAAATAAAAAAACCGCGCTTGCGCGCGGTCTTTTTTCTGTTAATTCGACAAATTATTTTTTGTCATCTTTAACTTCGGTGAATTCAGCATCTACAACGCCGTCATCTGCTTTTTGTTGTTGACCCGCATCACCTTGGAATGCATTTGGATCAAAACCTTGAGCACCGCCTTGAGCACCTTGCGCAGCTTCATAAGCGCGTTGAGTGATCGGCATGATGATGTTTTGTAATGCTTCAGTTTTTGCTTTGATGGCTTCAACGTCATTTTCTTTGGTTGCAGCTTCAAGTTCTGAAACCGCAGTTTCAACCGCAGTTTTTTCGTCAGCAGTCACTTGTTCGCCCAGATCTTTTACTGCTTTTTGCGCGCTAGAAACTAAAGCATCAGCTTCGTTACGAGCTTTAGCCAGTTCTTCGAACTTACGGTCTTCTTCCGCATTCGCTTCAGCATCTTTGATCATCGCTTCAATTTCAGCATCGCTCAAACCTGAGTTTGCTTTAATTTGAATCGATTGCTCTTTACCAGTGCTTTTGTCTTTTGCAGACACTTTCAAGATACCGTCAGCATTGATATCGAACGATACTTCAATTTGTGGCACGCCACGTGGAGCAGGTGGGATGTCGCCTAATTGGAAGTTACCCAACAATTTGTTTTGCTGCGCCATTTTACGTTCACCTTGGTAAACCGAAATGTCTACAGCAGGCTGGTTGTCTGCAGCAGTTGAGAACACTTGAGATTTCTTCGCAGGAATCGTGGTGTTTTTCTCGATAATTGCAGTTAACACGCCGCCCATAGTCTCAATACCTAGAGTCAATGGAGTTACGTCAAGAAGTAATACGTCAGTTTTGTCACCAGACAACACAGCACCTTGAATCGCAGCACCAATTGCTACTGCTTCGTCAGGGTTCACGTCTTTACGTGGCTCACGACCAAAGAATTCTTGTACTTTTTGTTGTACCAGTGGCATACGAGACTGACCACCAACCAGAATCACATCAGAGATGTCTGAAGTTGAAAGACCGGCATCTTTAAGTGCAATCTTACATGGTTCAATAGTACGAGCGACCAGATCAGCCACCAAACCTTCAAGTTTTGCACGAGTCACGTTGATCACTAAATGTTTAGGACCAGTCGCATCTGCAGTGATGTATGGAAGGTTAATTTCAGTTGCATTAGAAGAAGAAAGCTCGATTTTTGCTTTTTCAGCGGCTTCTTTCAAACGTTGTAATGCAAGAGGATCTTGTTTCAAGTTCACGCTTTGTTCTTTCTTGAATTCTTCAACCAGGAATTCAATTAAAGCATTATCGAAGTCTTCACCACCTAGGAAAGTATCACCGTTTGTAGATAATACTTCGATTTGCTGGTCGCCATCCAAGTCAGCAATTTCAATGATGGATACGTCGAAAGTACCACCACCCAAGTCATAAACCGCGATTTTACGGTCGCCTTCTTTCTTGTCCATACCGAACGCAAGAGCTGCAGCAGTTGGTTCGTTGATGATACGTTTAACGTCCAAACCGGCAATTTTACCTGCATCTTTAGTGGCTTGACGTTGTGCATCGTTGAAGTAAGCAGGCACAGTAATGACCGCTTCAGTAACTGTTTCACCTAAATAGTCTTCTGCAGTTTTTTTCATCTTTTTCAAGATTTCAGCAGAGATTTGTTGTGGTGCAAGTTTCTTGTCATTTACATCCACCCATGCATCGCCATTGTCTGCCTGGATGATTTTGTAAGGCACTAAACCGATGTCTTTTTGCACTGCTTGGTCTTGATACTTACGGCCGATCAAACGCTTGATCGCGAATAATGTATTTTTAGGGTTAGTCACTGCCTGACGTTTCGCAGATTGACCAACCAGAATTTCGCCATCTTTATAGGCAATAATAGATGGAGTTGTACGCGCGCCTTCAGCGTTGTCGATGACTTTAACTTTGTCGCCTTCAAGTACGGCAACACAAGAGTTTGTTGTACCTAAGTCAATACCAATGATTTTAGCCATTTGGATGTTTCCTCAAAATTATTTTTTGCAATGTTTTTGCTTGTTATCCGATATGAGAGCCATTCAAAATTTTTCAAGTTGTTTGCATGAAAAAAATAGAAAAACTCTCGAATTTCTATACCTTATTGACCTACGAGGACCATTGCTGGACGCAGTAAACGGCCTGAAAGGGCATAACCTTTTTGTAATACGGTACCGATTTCACCAGCTTTGACGTCAGGTGCAATACCGACGGCCTGATGTAAATCAGCATTAAAACCATTATTCATGTTGACTTCTACAACGTTAAATTTTTCCAGCGTACTGAGTAATGATTTATGGGTCAGTTGAACGCCTTCAAGTAATGGCGATTCAATATCCCCAGCCGCTTGAATAGCACGCTCTAAATTATCGACAGTGTCGAGCAGCTCTTTAGCAAACTTCTCAATCACGGTCTCTTTATGCTTTTCAGCTTCACGTTGAATACGTTCTACGCTTTTTTGTGCTTCATAAACTGCATTGGCTGTACGGGCTTTTTCTAACTTCAAGTCACCTTCAAGCTGTGCAATCTGCTCTTGTAAAGATTCAACGGTAACTTCTGACTGTTCAGGTTCAGCTTGAGATTCTACTGTTTGTTGCTCAGCTTGCTCTTGCCCTAGATCTTGAGCGTCTTGATTCTGCTCAGTTGCCATAGATTTACTCCGTTTGAATGGGTTTTTAAACATGTCAGTCCTTTTGGCCTCAGTGCTAACTGCGTTAATCCTGAACTGCCATGAGTGATAAAATTCATGATTAATACAGAGTTCGGGGCAGACGTTAAAAATTCAAGCGAGACAAGCAATTAAATCTGTTTAATTTGATTAAAATTATTAAAAAGCATTATTTTTTCTAAAATAAAATACCAGATGATGTGATGATTGCGGGTAAATATCAGAATTTAGACCAGGTTAAGCAGAGCAAAGGTGGAACCCTTGTGATTAGCGCATCCTGATATAAGTAACCCTATTATTTAGAGTGTAGTGAACGGCAGAAATAGCAGTTGCAATAGCCTGAACCGGATTAAGTTATTGATAATAATATGTCTGAGAAAATTTATAGCATGCAGGAAGCGCAATGTTAGAGAGTCTACTTAGACTTAAAAACGATCAATATTAAATGAAATATATATTTCACAAAAATGCTTCAGATGCTTATTATTTAACCCAGATTCTATCGCTGTAGTTTCTTCTTGGTATTTAGAAATGTGTTTTCTAGGCTTATCCAACCTCTGGATAAGCTTTTTTTTTGCCTAAAGTTAAGTAAATGCAGAATAAATAGAATTTATGTATCTGTTTAGCAAAATTTTATCAGGATTCTGAGCGGCCCCCCCCCCTCTAAATTACGATCTAAATAATAGGCAAAGGAATCATACTTCCAACGTTGAGGATATTACTCCCCTTTATATTACTAGTCATAACCTGAACCCTAGGCTTGGTTATAATGACAGTCCTAGCAAGTATAAGAGTCATTTTAATAAGTGCCATTTTCAGGAAAGGGGATAATGCAGCTAAAAATCGCCTTGCTAATGATAGCAGAAGGCGTCTTTTAGCCATAACATTCATTCTTTTTGTGGGCTGGAGTGGCAAAAACACGCCGAAATATACATGGAAATTGTCAATGACAAGGTATGAAAAGAAGATTAGCGTATGAATGTTTTTACTGTGTATACCGATAATTAGACTGATATAAGCGTATGGTCACGTATTGGCTGATCATGTAAAAAATATCAAGATTAAAATAAAAGGAAGGTGCCATGATGGTTGCTTTTAGCCGAACTTTACAGACCATGTTAGAAAAAGGTCAAGGTACAGCGGCACGTACTTTAGATCGATTGCCCAGTTTTGCACAAAAATCTCTAGTTAAAATTTTAAGATATCCGCATCAATATCCTGAACTTGATCCCTTGGTGCAATGTATGATGGCAGCCCAGTTAAAACGGGGCAGTAGTGGTTTGGTCAGTGAAGATATTATTCATGCCCGTAAAAGCTTTGATTTGCAAATGCAGTCCATCAAAGCCAAGCCTACACCAGTGAAACAGATTGAAGATCTACGTTTACCTTTACACAGCGGCACCATCTTTGCGCGACATTATCATCCTGCACCCACTAAAAAATTGCCTATGGTGGTGTATTTTCATGGTGGCGGCTTTGTTGTAGGCAGTCTGGATTCGCATGATGAGGTCTGCCGTTTACTGGCAGTGCATGCCAAAGTGCAGGTTTTAAGTATTGACTATCCTTTAGCACCTGAAGCGAGTCCGAATCAACTGATTCAAAGCTGTGAAGATGCCTTGGCATGGGTCTATCAAAACAGAAAACAGCTTAAAATCTTAAAAAATAGAATTTCAGTGGCGGGGGATAGCGCTGGAGGGAATATCAGCACGGTAGTTGCACAACGTACAGCTCATAAAGTGTATGCACCGCAAGCGCAATTACTGCTCTATCCGGCAGTTGATTTTAAAAGCCGTCATCCTTCATTTTATGCCTACAATGAAGGACTGGTTTTAACCGGTAAAGATGTGGATTTTGTCACCCATTATTATGCAGATACGCATCAGGTTGAACTCGATGATCCGCTGATTTCACCGACTTATGGTCAGCATGACAAATTACCACCTACCTTTGTGGTGACTGCAGGTCATGATGTATTACATGATGAAGGGGAAATTTATGCACATAAATTACGTCATCGTGGCGTAAAGGTGCATTATCAGGAATATGGCGATCAAGCGCATGGTTTTGTCAATCTCACACCTGTTTCTTATCGTGCTAAAAAGTATTTTATTGAAATCAGTAAAAACTATAGAAAGTTTTGGGATAAACACGCTTAAATTTTTTGAGCTGGGTATTCATTTATAATAAAGGTGTTTCACGTGAAACACCTTTATTTTTTCTCGATTTTAGCTTTAGGTAAGGTGAGGCTAAATTCTGGCACATAAAAGCTGTGTAAATAGCGGGCTTGAGAAAAATCGGGAAAAATGTCCTGGGTGTTTTTCCAGCTCGCCTGTTTTAATTTACTGAGTTTACCGCGAAATTGTAGTGTGAACTGATAGCGTAAACCTTGCCAGGCTTGATCGATCTTGAGCAGCCGTGCAGGTAAATGATGACTATTCACATAAAAAGTCTGGCTATGTTTATATTTCTGCAAGCACAAACTCATTTCTTGTTGCTCAAAGCAGATATTGCAATACACCACATCATCATGGATGAACCATTCAAATTGGGCCAGCTGTTTTGGTATTCCCCAAAAATGTTGACCATTTAGCATAGAGGCTTCGGTAGAAACATAAATTTTCGGAATGCAAGACAAACGTCTTTTACTGATTAAAGGATGATCCAAGATCAGCAATTCATCATATGGGCCTACAGGAGAATCATGATAACGAACCAATATGACCTGTACCACGCGTCCAATTGGAGAAGGAGCAATATAAAAAGTCCGATGCTGCGCAATAAATTTGGGCGTTAACCAGTAATTCAAAATAAAAGCATTACCCTGTAAATGCCAAGGTGGGTAAAGGGAAAAAGTAGTTGTATTTAATTCTTCGCTCATTGTAATGCTCATTTTATATCAAAAAGAGAAGCTGTTATATTTATATTGAAAGATTAATATATAGTCATTCACAATGACCACTTAACGTAGAAGAGTAAAGAAATGTTAAAAAAGGCCTTATTTGCTATTGGTACTGCATGTATGAGTTTGCAGGTGATGGCTGCAAATACCCTGGTAGAAATGAAAACCTCAATGGGAAATATTGAAATAGAGCTATTTAATGATAAAGCGCCTATTTCAGCAAAAAACTTTGAAAGTTATGTAAAAGATAACTTTTATAATGGCACCATTTTTCACCGGGTGATTCCTGGCTTCATGATTCAGGGGGGAGGAATGGATGCCAACATGGTCGAGAAGCAGACCAAAGCCCCTATTCAAAATGAATCCTATAATGGCTTAAAGAACCTGCGTGGCACATTGGCCATGGCACGAACCAATATGCCTAATTCAGCAACCAGCCAATTTTTTATTAATACGGTAGACAATGACTTTTTAAATAGAAGTCAGATGAATGCAGGTTATGCCGTGTTTGGTAAGGTTGTGAAAGGCATGGATGTGGTCGATAAAATCACTCAAGTACCGACTGCAAACTTTGGAATGCATCAAAATGTACCAAAACAAGTGGTGAAAATTATCAGCGTGAACATTAAAGCAGCAGAGGTGAAAAATTAAGAAAAAAATAAAGCAGAAATATTTTATTCATATTTTTGCTTTAAAATTATATGTTTATATTTGAATTAGAATAAAAATGAACCAGCTTAGTGCATAAAAATACAACACTCAATAAAACAATCAGTTAAAAGCACTTGCATGGGTAAGAAATTGCCCTATAATGAGCTCATCCCGACGCGATACAGCAAACGAACTTAGCTGAACAGGTTAAGTTGTTGAATGTTTATTGCGTTATATTTTCTACTGACGAGGTAGGAAATAGATCATTAAGAGATTATGAAGAACAACTTGTGTGGATTTTTACTGGTTGATTGATCGAAATTATTTTCATTGATTGATGGTAGAAATTACTCGAAGTTTATTTGAGAAATATTTGTCAGAAAATTG
>NZ_VPCP01000076.1:0-15032 GCF_013418145.1 Acinetobacter sp. YH12201
TGTTCCATTTTAGAGATTTGTTTAAGATAAGATATAACTCATTGAGATGTGTCATAGTATTCGTCGTTAGAAAACAATTATTGTGACATTATTTCAATGAGTTATCTATTTTTGTCGTGTACAGAGATTATTATAGAAGCCCCCATGAATAAATCGCTCATCATTTTCGGCATCGTCAACATAACCTCGGACAGTTTCTCCGATGGAGGCCGGTATCTGGCGCCAGACGCAGCCATTGCGCAGGCGCGTAAGCTGATGGCCGAGGGGGCAGATGTGATCGACCTCGGTCCGGCATCCAGCAATCCCGACGCCGCGCCTGTTTCGTCCGACACAGAAATCGCGCGTATCGCGCCGGTGCTGGACGCGCTCAAGGCAGATGGCATTCCCGTCTCGCTCGACAGTTATCAACCCGCGACGCAAGCCTATGCCTTGTCGCGTGGTGTGGCCTATCTCAATGATATTCGCGGTTTTCCAGACGCTGCGTTCTATCCGCAATTGGCGAAATCATCTGCCAAACTCGTCGTTATGCATTCGGTGCAAGACGGGCAGGCAGATCGGCGCGAGGCACCCGCTGGCGACATCATGGATCACATTGCGGCGTTCTTTGACGCGCGCATCGCGGCGCTGACGGGTGCCGGTATCAAACGCAACCGCCTTGTCCTTGATCCCGGCATGGGGTTTTTTCTGGGGGCTGCTCCCGAAACCTCGCTCTCGGTGCTGGCGCGGTTCGATGAATTGCGGCTGCGCTTCGATTTGCCGGTGCTTCTGTCTGTTTCGCGCAAATCCTTTCTGCGCGCGCTCACAGGCCGTGGTCCGGGGGATGTCGGGGCCGCGACACTCGCTGCAGAGCTTGCCGCCGCCGCAGGTGGAGCTGACTTCATCCGCACACACGAGCCGCGCCCCTTGCGCGACGGGCTGGCGGTATTGGCGGCGCTGAAAGAAACCGCAAGAATTCGTTAACTGCACATTCGGGATATTTCTCTATATTCGCGGTTCAGCAGGCATGTCCCCTTTGAGGGCGACCCGACGACAGGATAATCGACCTTATGGTGCGCAAATATTTCGGCACAGACGGTATTCGTGGCAAAGCCAACGAAGGCGCGATGACGGCGGAAACCGCCTTGCGCGTCGGCATGGCGGCTGGCCGTGTCTTTCGTCGCGGTGACCACCGCCATCGTGTCGTGATCGGCAAGGATACGCGCCTGTCGGGCTATATGCTTGAACCCGCGCTCACAGCCGGTTTCACCTCGATGGGCATGGACGTATTCCTTTTTGGCCCGCTGCCGACAACGTAATAGGAAGAATAAACGCCCTTTTCACCCAAGTCCAAATTAATTTGCCGATTCCATAATCAGGGTGTATTACAATTCCATAGAGTTTTTCAATCCAGGTGGTTTAGCTGATAACTTAACGATTGATCAGCTTCTTCGTGAAGATTACTCGCCATGGGCGCGCAATAAAAGGATATCTGCCACGTTCAAAGAAGCGCATTTTATTGAAAAATATGGGTCAGGCATCAAACGAATCCAAGAAGGCTTCGCATCCTATGGTCTGCGTCCCCCTGTCTTTGAAAATTTCCAGCACGGTTTTCGAGTTATTGTCTCATCAAAGCTACTTTTCGAATCTAATGAGGGAGTAAGTGAGGGAGTAAATCTACTATTTAATCAGATAAGAACTAATCCAGGAAAGCGTGCACCATTTTTAGTAAACGAGCTATTAGTTCCTGTCAAGATAGTAGAGCGGTGGCTCAAAATCTTAAGAGATGATCATAAAATCGAGTTTCGAGGAGCTCCTAAAAGTGGAGGATACTGGCTAAAATAGAAATCAATGATACTCTTAAGTGGCACCAATCGAACTCCTATTTTAGCATTTAAAAAAGTATCCTCACATCATTTTATTGAACAATACCTAAGGCTGCTCTGGCGGCATTGATATGATTATCGTCGTTGCACTCTACCGCAAAAGCGCCATATGCTAATGGAGCTGCAGCAGCCCTCTCTATAGATTGTTCGTAGAGCCTATCCCATATCGTTCCGCCTTGTTTAGCATACTCCGTTATCAAACTCTTCAGGCTATCCTCTCCAAAAACCGATACGTGACCAGAAAAGTCCAGTGCAGGATCACCCATATGCGCAGTAGACCAATCTATGATACCAGAGGTCTTACCTTCCTTCGAGGTTAAGACATGCCCTGCATAGAGATCGCCATGGATGAAACAAGTGAATTCAGGCCACAAAGGGTCATTGTCCAACCATCTACGGTATCTGTTTTCCAACGGCTCGCTGATACCTATCTCAGATTTCACCAAGTGGATACGGTCAGCTATTTCGGTCCTCAATTCACTTGGAGTCATTATTTTCAAGTTGCTCTTTCTCACATCGTCAGCTGTAATACGATGTAATTCGGCCAATGATTTTGCCAGAGACTCCACATAAGCTATGCTATCGCGATCTATGTTCCAAGAAACCTCATGTGTTATCGCATCGAATGTCAGAGCAGGCGCATCCTCCAGTAAAGGGTAGGCTATTAGGCGCTCCGATACAATTTTCCAATCAGGGACATTGATCGACAGGTTTCTTTTGGCTAAATCCAATATTCTACTTTCATTTTCGATTTGTTCAAGCATATCGCTTCTTCGAGGTATACGGAGTACCCAGTTCTCACCGTTTACTTCCTTTACAAAGGCAACTCTAAAGTCGATGCCCATCTCATTGACGCTCATCTCTTCCGAAATTCTCAGCCCATGCTCTAGGGCTAATGTTTGCATATCTTCGATTGTCATTTCTATACTGTTTTCTTTTATTAAATTGGTACCAGTTCCCCCGACAGGACATTCTGAATGTCATATACAGGTGTAACACTTTACCCATATTCTTTTCGTATGGATAACACTTCCCATCAGGGAACAAAAATCTGATACATGAATTAATTGTGAGACAGTAGACCTACTGTCGCATTGAAGCCATCTCGGCGACTATTTGATTAGGAAAACCAAGGCTTTGCCATCATAGCCTTATCATAGAAGTATAACATAGTTGTAAAGATAGAAAATTATTTTTTATTCATCCATGATGTTATTATTTTATAATAACATCATCTAAACATGTCCTGTCGCTCTTTTGTGCTGTGATATTTCATACCTATTAACTGCTTTCGTTTGAATTATACGACGTTCTACTCACAATAGGGCAAGGGTTACTCATTCCGTAGGATGCGGTTCACGTATAGGAAGAATAAACGCCCTTTTCACCCAAGTCCAACAGCTTTGGACCGCAGTTGACTCTTTCGACACCCCTGCGATGCAACCCAATCCGGCTGACGGGGAGCCAGCAACGCTGAAAATTTACCCTCCTCTTTCCCACTAGCGGCTCCTTTTCCGACAACCAGCACGGCGGATCCCTGCCGCGGCGCTGTGAACGCAGCATTTTGATTGGTATCGTTGGCCTTCAGGCTCGTCAGTCAAACAGACCCAGGAGCAGCTCAGCCGGTGGCGCCCGGCTTTCGGGTAACGCCCTGGTCCCGCTGGTTTCGGCTTTGTGCTTCAGGTGATCAAGGATCTGCTTGATCACTATAGGGTCTTCAATGCAGGACTGTATTTACATAAAGCAAGCGCCTTACCCGCTTGTGTTTTGATTTTTTTTGAAACAAATTGTCTTAAGGTTTCTGTGTCCTTAGTGCAATCCATAACTTGCATGTTTTCAATAAGGTCTGCCTCCCAAAGAATCTGAAAATCTTTTCCATCTATTTTTTCAGGCGTATGATGGTTTCCAACTATATAACATACTCTTTCAATTACGAATGGTTCATAATTATGTTCATTTAATATATTTCTTGCAATTGGTACTCCTTCCTGCTCTTGGAGATGTCCCTCCATTGATCCATATTTGCGTAATGCTTCCACAGAACCTATGTCGTGTAAAACAGCACTTAACTCTATAATACAACCAGTCTGACTGTCTACATTTTCTCTTTCAATAATCGTCCGTGTATTTTCTAACACCTTCATTGTGTGATCGACGCCATATGGTACAGTTCTGAAAATATTTTTCATCTCTTTGATTACTTGGTCTAATTTCTCTGATTCTCCTATGTCCTTATATTTCATATCACATTATTTTCTGCTAAGGTCTCAAGAATAAAAAAATCAGGCAATGAACCTATGTTAAGTAATCTTTTTGGTGGCTTTGGTTGATATTGGTTGAAAAGCACAATGACCAAGATGTTAATCCTGGTCTTTGGTTTTTAAGAAAACAAAATTGTATTTTCTTTTCGCTGTATCTCCGAGATGATATGATTTAATGAAGATACCATTTCGTATTTAGTTTACAATATTTCCTTTTATAAAAGAAAATTGCGTAGTATGATTATTGGTAGTGTTTCAAAAAGTATGCTGAAGAAAAAGCCGATTGGATTTTGATAAAATAGAGAAATGCAAATAACTCTAGCAATCAAATGTCCAACCTGCCTCAGTGATAGTATAAAGAAAAATGGTATCAAAGTAGATGGGAAACAAAACTATCAGTGCAAAGACTGTAAACGTCAGTTTATTGGTGATCATGCACTGAGCTATCTAGGATGTAAGTCAGGTATTACTCGTAAAATATTACAGTTGATGGTCAGAGGCAGCGGTATACGAGATATTGCTGAAGTTGAGCGCATCAGTATCGGTAAAGTTTTACGTACTTTAACTGAATCAACCTATGAAATTCAGCCTCAGCAAAGTCATTATGAATCTCTCGAAGTAGATGAGTTCTGGAATTTTGTTGGAAATAAAAAGAATAAACAATGGCTTATTTTTGTTCAAAAGTCATATTTTACCTCGGAGAAACCGGACATTTTTATTGGTGAGAATATAGACACTTTAAATGGGTTCTAACACTCTCGTTTCGTATAACAGCCATTATGTTAAATGAATGATAATTGACATTTTGTTCATTAATACTGATATGCAACGAATTTTATTATATGTCACCCCTCAATTACAAATATAAATGACTGCTCGTCTAATCATCTCCATTACACAATTAAATGTTAAAATGCATAGCTACTTCATCTAAGATAAAATATATGTATCCAAATCTACAGCACAGCTTCGAAAACAGCGTCATTCTCGTTGTAGAAGATGATTATGATATTGGTGACATTCTTGAAAAATACATAAAAAATGAAAACATGCAGGTCATCCGTGCATTGGATGGACAACAAGCTTTAGAGTGCCTAAAAGCCAACTCTATCGACCTGATTCTCCTTGATATTAAATTACCCAAACTAAATGGCTGGGAAATTCTACAAATCATCCGTCAAACAAGTCATTTACCTGTCATTATGCTGACTGCCTTAGATGATCAAGTGAATAAGATCATGGGGCTAAAAATGGGTGCTGATGACTTTATTATTAAGCCATTTAACCCAAACGAAGTGATTGCACGAATACAAGCCGTACTTAGACGAAGTACAAGCCAAAATATGGAAATAACTAATATTATTCGTTATAGAAATATTGAAATTAATCCAGATCATCATCAAGTTTACATTTCAAATGGTCAAAGAAATCAGTTGCTCAACCTTACGTTAACTGAGTATAAGATACTGTTTTTGATGGCAAAAACACCGAATAAAGTCTTTACACGTAATGAATTGATCCAAAACTGTATGCCTGAAAGTGATGCTTTAGATCGCACTGTAGATAGCCATATCAGCAAATTACGCAAAAAACTTGAAGAAAATGATGTAAATGGCTTATTAATCAATGTCCGTGGCGTGGGGTATCGCTTAGATCAAAATCATGAAATTTAACTTTTTTAAAAATTCTGTTGGAATTAACTTCCAGTTTATTATCATGATGAGCCTATTCAATTTAGGCATTACGCTGTTATCTTTCATGATTGGCTATTTTGTTTATAGCTGGGCGATAAAAATAGGTTTTCTAAATACACAAGTTATTAATTCAAATGAATTTTCAGTTACCTCCGTTGACTTTATCTGGCTGTTTTTAGTGCTATTAACAGGCTTTTTTCTTTCTACTATCCTCGCCTTTAAATATGGAAAACGCTATACACAGCCAATTAGTGATTTAGCAGATGTTATTCAACAAATTCAACAAGGCAATTTAGCACTCAGAATTAAACAGCCACATCATGATATTCCACATGAAATCAAGTCTCTTATTGAGAACTTCAATGAAATGGCAAACCAACTTGAAGTATCAGTTAAGAATTCAACTGTTTGGAATGCTGCAATTGCACATGAATTACGAACACCTGTGACAATATTACAAGGTCGCTTGCAAGGTATTGTCGATGGTATATTTATTGCCGATAAAGCTTTACACCTAAGCTTATTGAACCAAGTCGAAGGCTTATCTTACCTTGTGGAAGATTTACGGACACTGACACTTATTGAAAATAAACAATTACGATTAGAACTAGAAAAGACCAATTTAAAAAATAGTATTGAAAAATGTCTGCAGATGTTTAATGAACGGTTTCATGTTAAAGGTTTAACTATTGTTTTAAATTTGACGGATAAATTGGTTTGCGTTGATATAAGAAGGATGGAACAGGTCTTTATTGCATTGTTCTCTAACTTTCTAAGATATTCGAATGCTGGAAAAATAAATATTACATCTGTAACCACAGCAGAACATTGGGTATTGACGTTTGAAGATGAAGGTCCTGGTATTGATGAATCGCATCTTAAACACCTGTTCAAACCCTTCTATCGACTGGAAGACTCTAGATCATGTCTAGATGGCGGTACTGGATTAGGCTTGGCAGTGATTGATGCAATTATTGAAGCACACCAAGGTCATATTTATTATTCTAAATCCAAAAACTTAGGTGGCAGCTGTTTTACTATTCAACTAAATCGTAAGACATCAACTCATTTATAATGTGTTAAGTTCAGATTAATACGGCTTAATTTAAACCATAAATTTAAGATAAATTGATGTCTGAACTTAACCATTCTGTTTGATGATCCTCAAATAAATTTCATCACAATGAATTCTCATCTCGATATTTAGCTAGCATAAAAAATACCACAATGGAGAGTATCCCGATGATAATCCCTGCTGTTAATAATAAATTAACATGAGCTGAACTGAAGGCAATTTTACCTGCGTTAATCAATGCTGTACCTTGTTCAACGGGTAACTGGCTCGCCACTAAATAGGTATCACCAATCGAAAGTCTGGCTTTTTCTGCTAAAACAGCAGTTAAATCTGACGGCACTTGAAGATGACTGCCAAATATATAGGCCATGAAAACACCAAATAAAGTAATACCTAGTCCTGTACCCAGTTCATAACCTGTACTTTCAAGTGAACCTGCCGCACCGCCCTTTTCTGCAGGTACTGAGCCCATGATCGCAATGGATGAAGCTGTTAAACCAATACTCAGTGTTAATCCAATCGAAGCTAAAATAAAGGGAACGATGATTCCCGGATGATGAAAATCTGAATAACTCAAACTGACCAACGCAATTGCTGCCAATATTAATGACATGGTCGCAACCAGACGGAGTCCAAATTTATTGGATAAAAAACCAGCAATAGGCCCGCCAATAGCGGCCGCAACCATAATCGGAACCATAAAAAGACCGGCTTGCAGCGGTGTTAAACGAATGACATATTGCAGCTCCATTGCCAAAGTTAACTCAACCCCTGCCAAAGCGCCTGCAGCAACCATTGCCATAATAATGCCGGCTAAAATAGCAGGACGTGAAAATAGCGAAAGATCTAGCATCGGCTGAGGAGAATTCAGCTGTTTGCGTACAAATATGGTTAATAAGCCGATAGATAAAACGACCAAAGGCAAGACAATCAACAACGACTGTTTACCGCCTAAGCCTGCTTTTAGTGCATATACAAACGAAATCAAACCGACAATCAGCAATAGCGCTTGACCAAATGCCCAATGTCCAGGGGTTATAGCTTCTTTTCGGGACAATAAGAAATAGCACATTGGTGCGACAACCAGCATGATTGGGACGTTAATCAGGAAAACTGAACCCCACCAGAAATATTCTAACAATCCCCCACCAATGAGCGGTCCAATGGCGGCACCGGCTGATCCGATTGTGCCCCAAATACCCAGCGCAATGGCACGTTCGCGACTGTCTTCGAAGGTTCTGCGAATAATACCCAATACACAGGGCATAATCATGGCACCGCCTAATGCTAATAAAGCACGTGCGGCAATCAGCATAGAAGCCGTTTGGGAAAATGCCGCAAGGACTGAGGCAATTCCAAATATAACCAAGCCAATCAGCAGAATCTTACGATTGCCGACACGATCAGCCAAAGTTCCCATCGGAACTAAAAGTCCAGCCATAAGTAATGGATAAATATCAATAATCCATAAGACTTGGTTACTTGTGGCACTCAGCGATTGGGTTAATGAGGGAACCGCAACATGCAGTACAGTCATATCAATCACAATCGGCAGAAATGCAAGCACGACAGCGAGCAATATCCACCAGCGTTTCGGATCAAGATTGGTAGCTTTCATGATTAAACCTATATTGATGGTTTATTAAATCAATTCTGAAATAAAGATGTAAATGAAAGATTTGTTGTGGGCTAAACTCGTTAACCCACAGCTTTTATTCTCAGTTTTGATGCTTAATGTGCCGCTTTACGTTTCGAGAATTTCTCAACCATGCTCATGACGACAATAAAGAAAATCGGTACAAAAATAACAGCTAGAATTGTTGCGCTGATCATGCCGCCAAAGACGCCTGTACCAATCGCTTTTTGAGTTTCAGAACTAGCGCCACTGGCAATGACTAAAGGAATAACGCCACAGGTAAATGCCAAAGATGTCATTAGGATTGGACGTAAGCGCAATTTAGCGGCTGCAACGGTTGCCTCCACTAAACCCATTCCTTCTTCTCTTAGTGCTTTTGCAAACTCAACAATCAAAATAGCATTCTTTGCAGATAGACCAATAATCGTGATCATGCCGACCTTAAAGAAAATATCATTTGGCATACCACGTAACATTACTGCTAAAAAGGCGCCAATCAACCCTAGAGGGACAACTAGCATCACAGAGAATGGAATTGACCAGCTTTCATAAAGCGCTGCCAAGACAAGGAAAACGACTAACATCGACAACAGTAATAAAAACAAGGTTTGTGATTCCGACTGTTTTTCTTCTAGAGAAATCCCAGTCCACTCATAACCCACACCTTTCGGAAGTTGTTCAATCAAATTTTCCATCTCAGTCATGGCTTGTCCTGAAGATATACCTGCTGCTGGACTGCCAGAAATACTCAATGATGGACGACCGTTGTAACGATTGTATTGTTGTGGGGAATGTTGCCAAATTGGAGTAATTATTTCAGACATTGAAACCAATTTACCGCTTTGACTGTTCACCTTAATCTGAAGAATATCTTCAATACTCATGCGTGATTTGGCATCAAGTTGCACAATGACTTGCTGCATACGGTCATGATTTGGAAAATCATTGATATACATCGAACCCATTGAGGTTGAAATAATATCGGTCACATCACTGAAATTAACACCTAATGCCTGCAATTTATCTCTATCAATTTTAAGCTGTACAGAACTGCCATCTGGCAAACCTTCAGGATAGACCTCCGCCACGATTTTACTTTGTGCTGCTAATGCTAAAAGCTGATCTTGTGCTTCTCTTAAAGCAGGCATGCCAATATTGCCACGATCTAATAATCTCAGTGAAAAACCAGATGAGTTACCCAATTCATCAATTGCTGGTGGTAACACAGACATGGTTTGACCTTCTGAACTTTCAGCCATCGCTATATTGGCATTATTCACGACTTCTTGTGCCGTAATAGTACGCTCTTCGAATGGCAATAGATTGGTAAAATACATCGCTGTATTCTGACCAGATCCACTAAAACCAAAACCTAAGACCGCCATATTGTCTTTAATCCCCGTTTCTTGGTCTAAATAATTTTGAAACTCAGCAACGACTTTACGGGTACGTTCTTGAGTTGCATCCGCAGGAAGTTGAATCGAAGTCATAAACCACCCCTGATCTTCTTCTGGCATAAACGCAGTCGGAACGTGTTTAAAACTAAAAATCAGCACAATGACAATGCCTAAGAAACATAACATTGCGAGGGTTTTATGTTTAATTACTTTAAATAAACTGCGTTCATAGCGATTGTTCAGCTTCTCAAAACTGCGATCAAACGATGCAAAAACACCCTTTTTCTGATGGTCTTGATCAATCGGTTTTAACATCGTTGCACATAACGCAGGGGTTAATGTCAGTGCAAGGAAAGCTGAGAATAAAATTGAAACCGACATGGTAATGGTGAACTGACGATAGATAATCCCCACTGAGCCTGACGCCAATGCCATCGGCAAGAATACAGCGGCTAACACTAAGGTGATGCCAATAATCGGATTGGTAATTTCCTTCATGGCTTTAGATGTGGCTTCAACTGGAGATAAGCCTTCTGTCGCCATAATGCGTTCAACATTCTCAATGACCACAATCGCATCATCGACAATAATCCCGATCGCAAGCACCATACCGAACATGGTCAGCACATTAATCGAAAAACCAGCAAGCAGCATGACTGAGAATGTGCCAAGCAATGCAATCGGTGCAACAATCGCCGGAATTAAGGTGTATCGAACATTGTGTAAAAAGATAAACATGACAATAAAAACTAATGCCATAGCTTCAAGCAATGTCATGATTACTTTTTCAATCGAGATTTTTACAAAAGGTGCAGTGTCGTAAGGTATAGAGAATTTCATACCATCAGGCAGTGCTGAACCTAACTGTTCAATTTTCGCTTTAACACCTTCTGCAGTCTTGACAGCGTTGGCACCAGGACTCATTTGTATCGCCACAGCTGTAGAGGCTTTGCCATTTTCTAAAATCGCAAAGTTATACATCTGTGCCCCGATTTCGACACGAGCGACATCCGACAGTCGAACATTGGCGCCATTTTGTTGAGCACGTAAACTAATTTTCTTGAATTGCTCTACAGTTTCTAATTGACCTTGAGCAGTTAAAGGAATAGTAATTTGTTGCCCCGTCAAAGCAGGAACATCACCAATACGACCTGGTGATATCGGCAAGTTTTGGTTTTGGATGGCTGTATTCACATCTTGAATACTCAATCCATAAGAAACCAAACGATCTGGATCGACCCAAATCCGCATGGCTTTTTCAGCACCAAAATTTTGGACTTTACCAACACCGTCAACCCGCTTTAATTCTTCAATCACATAGCGAGTCATATAGTCACTGACATCAATTTCACTATATTTGCCATTCGGTGAACTTAAGCCCACCATCATTAAAAAACCAGACGACGCAGCATCGACCATCAGCCCTTGTTGTCGCACTGTTTGAGGTAAGCGTGACTCAATGGCTTTAATTTTGTTTTGCACATCAATTTGTGCAAGTTCTACATCTGTACCTGGTTTAAATGTTGCGGTGATTGTTGCTGTTCCAGAACTATCTGAACTTGAACTGTAATAAAGTAAGTTTTTGACACCTGACATTTCCCGCTCAATCAAGGTCACAACACTATCATTCAATGTTTTTGGCGTAGCACCTGGATAGATTGCCGTAATACTAATCTGTGGTGGCGCAACACTTGGGAATCGTGCAATAGGTAACTTGGGGATGCTTAGTACACCCAACAGAATAATAAATAAAGCAATCACCCATGCAAAAATAGGACGCCTAATGAAAAATTGGGACATTATTGCTGTCCTCCATTTTCCTTAATATTTGTAGGTTGCCACTGCTTAATTTTTAATTTTTGCTCAGGCTGTATACGATCAGCCCCTTCAACAATGACTTTCTCACCTGCTTGTAACCCTTGTTTGATCACATAGTTATTTTGATAACGTTGACCAAGCTGAACAGGCTTGCTTTGCGCTAAACCTTTTTGATTAACAATCGTAACATTGGCTTTACCACTAATATCATGTTGAATCGCTTGTTCTGGAACTAGGAGCGCATTTTCAACTTGAGCTCGGCTCATATTGACTCGAACATACATGCCTGGCAAAAGTTTTTGATTTTCATTATTGGCTAAAATACGGATTGTGACATCACCCGTATCAGGATCAACTTTAGTATCCGAAAATAGGATTTCACCTGTAACGTTATAAGGTTTACCCTGACTATTTAGGATTTCAACCGTATGTTTGGTATTTGACACGTCACCTTGCTGTAAAGCTTCCTGTAGTTTTTCATAATCACTAATTGATTGCTTTACATCAACATAGACTTTATTAATCTGTTGTATTACGGCCATTGCATTAGTATCACCTTGACCAACTAATGCACCCTCAGTCACTAAGATTTCACCAATCGTTCCCGAGATAGGGGCTGTAACAGTCGCATATTTAAGATTAAGTTGTTGTCTGCTTAACATGGCTTGCATTTGCGCCACATCGGCTTTTGCTTTTTGATAATCTGCTTCGGTATTGTTGTATTCCTGCTGACTAACCGCATTTACTTTTACTAATTCAGTGTAGCGTTTTAACAGCACCTGCAAACGTGTCACCTCAGCTTGTGCACGGTTTAAAGTGGCTTGATTGCTTTTTACATCTGCCTGAAATATTTCAGAATTCAATTTAAAAAGCGGTTGACCTGCTTGCACATAAGAGCCTTGCTTAAAAAGTACTTTATCAACAATTCCACCTACTTGCGGGCGAATTTCAGCAATACGGTAAGCGACAACACGGCCTGGAAGATTTTCAATTAAATTCATGGAATGCGGTAATACCGTGATGGTACTGACAACCGCTGGTGGCATTTCTGTTGGGGACTGTTCAGCATCTTTGGCTTGTGTACAGCCGATTAAAAGTACAGTTGTAATAAGTATTGAACCTATTAAATGATAATGTGTTGACATGCTTTTTCAGAGGGGGGGTTTTAGATACTACTATTTTGAAATAGCAGTGTTTATGAATTGCTGATGTTGTGTGGAGATTGTGTGGAGATTGTGTGGAGAGATTAAAAGATTTATTTTTTAATGACACGCTTAAACAGCGTGGCTTGTAAATTAGTATAAATAATTTTGTTGTTCTACAATTTTGATCGTATCTTAGTTTTTTCTCATAGTTCATGAACTTTAAAATTCTAAACCAAGACTAATATTTATATAAGCAATTGAAAATACAATACATAGTTTCTTTATACACTTATGAAGTGAACTTTAGGTGAACATAAGTTAAATAGAAATTTTTAATTAGTTCAGCACAAACGTACAATCTTTAAGGCCTATAACTCGATACCGTTCTCTCTTTGATGTTTATTGCTATCTAATTGAGTGAACTCTGTGGAAATATTTCTTTATACATTAAGCGTTATGTATAGCCCAGGCCCTGTAAATTTTATGGGGCTAAATTCTGGCCTTACAGGTCAATTAAAAAAGACTATAGGATTTTACCTAGGCATTGGTTTCGCCATGTTGATCTTATTCGTATTGTTTGGCTATATAGGTGAAGCTGTTATTCCACATGGATTGATTCATTATATTGCTTTAGCGGGTGCAATTTATACATTCTACTTGGCTATAAAAATGATTAGGGCGAATGTAGAAACAACTCAACAGCAAGAAAGCCATCTAACATTCTTAAATGGCTTATTTATTCAGTTATTAAATCCAAAAGCCATTCTCGTCATTCTACCTGTTACGACAATTATGTACCCTGCAGCCAAAATCACAGGAATCATGATCTTGATAGTTTCTTTACTGATTTCACTTGGTGCTGTTGGCGCACCATTCACCTATGCTCTGGTTGGAAAAGTATTAGGCAACAAAATTGCTAATCCTATCTGGTTTAATCGGCTAAATAAGCTGATGGGTATACTCTTGATTTTATCAGGGCTTTTTATGTTCAAAGATTTTCTTAATGGAATAAATCTGCTGTAGGACAAATTAGCCGTTCAAATCGAACGGCTATCTTTTAATATTTATCATTTTCCATTGAGTGGGAGTTAAACCAAATGTTTTTATAAAATGTCTGGTCATATGACTCTGATCAAAAAAGCCTGCATTTAAAGCAGCATTAACAATAGACTCCCCTTGAGCAAGGTAGAACTTAACTGTTTCTAAGCGACGCATGATCATATAACGGTGTGGGCTAGTTCCAAATAATAATCGGAAATCACGAGAAAGGCTCCAGCGGTCACGATCAGCATGTTTCTCTAAATCTGACAAACTTAAGTTTTCATGTGGATACGCCAAAATACACTCACGCGCTCTCTCTGCTGCCTTGTAGTCAAATTTTTTGTTTTGGTTAGATGAAGTATCTGAAATTTCACACAGTGTAGTTGCCAAATCAAATAGAGCATCTTCCTCTTCTAGGGTATCCATATAATTATTTATATTATTTAGAAAGCTATCCATTGCCCTAAACAGGCGAATATCATTACTTAAGCCATGTCTGATAAAAGGCAAAGGTTTACCCTTTAAAATGGTTTGGATCATCGCTGGTTCGGTGTAAATCATTCTATAGCGATAGCCATCTAATGTTCCTGATTCACCATCATGCTTTTCATCCGGGTGTAGAACCATAGTCATGCCTGGCAAGCTATGTTGCAATGTACCTTTGTAATGAAAGTTTTGAACTCCGGAAAGAGTCCTGCCAATAGCATAAGTATCATGTCGGTGAGGTTTATAAGCATAATTGGAAAGAAATGCTTCAATTCTTTCTAATTTATGATTTTGAGTGGGGGATCTCACAATCCAATTATTTCCACTGGAGAAATCAGGCATAATTGATGGCCAATTTTTCGTAGATTCTATTGTAGATTATTTTTCACTTTTCCTAAAATTAACATAATACACGTTATACGTAATGCTTGATATTTCTCTTTAAATATCATTATATTAAAGCAAGCCGTTCTGAAATATAGGGCACCAGCAGAGCGGCTTTTTATTGATTATTCATGTTCCACGCTTAAAATTCGAACAGTGTTTCATGATTTTTATAAGTTAAACTAAATTTAGTTGCTAATCCCAATAAGCTATTCACTAACTTGTAAATATCG
>NZ_VPCP01000077.1:0-14883 GCF_013418145.1 Acinetobacter sp. YH12201
GTATATCGTTGGCAGAAGAAATTATTTAGACCAATGATCAAAAACTTCATTGATGACTTTATTCTCGATAAAAATCATCTGCTACCACAGAGAATCTATAAATAATACTGCGTAAGTCCTAATATATATAAATTTTTAAATGATTAAATATATTTATAATCGTTTTTGATTAAATAGAAATGCTTTTGAAGCAAGGATTAAATATTTGCTTAAGCAAATTTTTGTTATAAGCAAAATTACTATTTCAGGCTCATTTTTAACGACTTATCAGTTTTTTAGATGCCCATATCAATTAAAAAGTCATTGAATTGAAATAAATTCATCCATTTTTATCGTCTAGAACTGGTCCAAAAGTCCAACTCGATGTAACATATTGCGTCTTTTGAATTAACTGTGATAGGACTTATGCGCGAGTACGCTGTATTTACCTCGGAATCTGTAAGCGAAGGCCATCCGGATAAAATGGCTGACCAAATCAGTGACGCTATTTTGGATGCAATCTTAAAAGAAGACCCTTATGCACGGGTTGCTTGTGAAACGCTTGTAAAAACGGGTGCGGTAGTACTTGCCGGTGAAATCACAACAACTGCTAACGTCGACTTTGAAGCAATCGTACGTCAAACCGTCAATGGTATTGGCTATCATCATTCTGACCTCGGTTTCGATGGTTCAACCTGTGCCGTGATCAACATGATCGGTAAACAGTCTCCTGAAATTGCTCAGGGTGTGGACCGCCAAAAACCTGAAGATCAGGGTGCCGGTGACCAAGGCTTGATGTTTGGTTATGCCAGCCGTGAAACTGACGTGTTAATGCCAGCTCCTATTTCATATGCACACCGCTTAATGGAAAAACAGGCTGAGTTACGTCGTAATGGCCGTTTACCTTGGTTACGTCCAGATGCGAAAAGTCAGGTGACTTTTGCCTATGAAAATGGCGTGCCTGTCCGTTTGGATGCTGTGGTACTTTCTACCCAGCACGATCCTGAAATTTCACAAGCCAACTTAAAAGAAGCTGTGATTGAAGAAATCGTGAAGAAAATCATTCCTGCCGAAATGTTCCATGCAGACACCAAATTCCACATCAACCCGACCGGGATGTTTGTGATTGGCGGTCCTGTAGGTGACTGTGGTTTAACTGGCCGTAAAATCATTGTCGATACTTACGGTGGTATGGCTCGTCACGGCGGCGGTGCTTTCTCTGGTAAAGATCCATCTAAAGTTGACCGTTCAGCAGCTTATGCCGGGCGTTATGTAGCGAAAAATATTGTAGCAGCTGGCCTAGCAGATAAATGTGAAATCCAGGTGTCTTATGCGATTGGTGTTGCTGAGCCAACTTCTATTTCAATCAATACATTTAACACAGCCAAAGTACCTGAAGAATTCATTATTCAATTGGTTCGTGAGCACTTTGACTTGCGTCCATACGGCATTACCCGCATGTTGAATCTGATTCAACCGATGTATAAGCAGACTGCTGCTTATGGTCACTTTGGCCGTCAAGGTTCAGATACTGCATTTACCTGGGAAAAAACCGATAAAGTGGAAGCACTTAAAGCCTCTGCCGGACTGTAATTTTTCCATAAAAAAGCCCACATTGTTGTGGGCTTTTTTATTTCTGCTTTAAAATAATATAGCAAAGACTACAATGTTATGATCAATCATCGTTTTATGGCATAGGATAAAAATATGGCTGTTATTCTTCAAGTTGACTTCCCTTCTCAAGGTCCATTTGGCGAGGAAATGAGTCAGGCCTATCAACAACTTGCTGAAAGCATTAATCAGGAAGATGGCATCTTATGGAAAATATGGACAGAAAATAGTGCCACCAAGGAAGCGGGCGGTATCTATTTATTTGACAGCCAAGCGAATGCAGAAAAATACTTAAATATGCACACTGCACGTCTGCAAAGTTTTGGCATCGATAATATTCGTGGAAAAATTTTTGAAGTGAATCTGGCTCTGTCTACCATCAATCAGGCAGACTTTTTAAATCCATAAAATCTAAAAGTTACTCAACAAAAAAATCCTGACGGTCAAAAATCAGGATTTTTTTCAATCACTCAAACTGAATTCTGTTATTGTCTAGTACTAATCACTTCCAGTACAGAAGGTTGCAGAGGAACATCTTGATGATCCTGTAAATAAACATGGCTAATTTTAAAAAGAATAACGGCTGCCAGACAGGTTAAAATACACAAAATCCAGAAACCATAAGGACTTCTTATATTATGTGAACCGCAACTACTACATTCCTTTTCAGTCGATTCAACAACTTTGTTACAACAGGCACAATGATATTGATATAGCATAGCTATGCTCCTACTATTTTTGTTTTTATTTTCCATCTTTTAGCACTAATGGACCGGAGTTTCAATAAAATATTAAGCCAGTCTTTTTGAGAATACAAGCTTATTGATCTATAAGTAAAGTCACCCAAGTAAAAATAGTTCCAGCACAAATTCAAGATACTAATTTTTATAAAAAAATAAAAACCTCAAAATAAAGAGTCCCTATTTGAAACACAAAACATCACCCTTAAATCTGTATATTTTAATCTTCTCCCTAAAGGCTCGTATTTTGAGTAAAATAACCCTGAATAACTTGAAAGGGAGGATCTTATGGTTCAACTGATTAAAAAAGGCGGCTTACGCGAACGTGCCAACCGTAGTCGCAGCTATAAAGGCTCAGAAAATACAGAAACGACCTTAAAACCCAATCGCTATTCTCAAGGCGAAAAAAATGAGGAAGTACGCACTGCTACTCCCTCATCTACTCCTGCGACTGATGCTATCAGCAAAGAGTATTAAAATATGGCAAGTACGTCATACCATAACCAGATGGCGAACATCAGAAATAACCCACCCGAAATCACATCAATATAACTGCCAGAACTCTGATAGGCCGTTTTAATTTTTGGCCTAGACAAAATCAGCATGAGCAAAGTAAAGACCAAAAAAGTTTGGATTGGGATAATAATGGCCAGCTGTGTTTTTAAATGGGTCGATGCGGATGAACTTAAGGCCAAAGAAAAGACACTACTAAAATAAATCAGCGTTTTAGGGTTGGAGAGATTGGTCAACAATCCCGATAAAAAATAATTTTGCGCATCTGATGTTGCAACCTGCTGACCATCCGTCTCTATGCCGGTGTGCTGTTTAAGGGTTGTTAAACCGCCATTCAGCATGGCCCAGCCCATCCGTGCCAGAAATAGCCCACCGACCAGCATTAAAATCTGTTGTATCCATGGAAATTGTTTAACCAGCACAGTAAAGCCCAGCAAGGTCAACACCACCCAAACCAGAATGCCGACTGAAATACCCAGAATAATCTTTAATGTATTGGCTCTTGAGGTCGATGCCGAACTTCTGGCAATCAATAAAACATCAGGTCCCGGGCTAAGCTGTGCAACAAAATGCAGTGCACAAATGGTCAAAAGCAGTGACATAGAAATAGTGGAGATTTTTAAAAAACGTATTATATCGTTTGTTTAATCTTTTGCATGATTGCAGCTTTAAATAATTTAGATAAAAATTCAGAACATAAAAAAGCCGAAGCATGATGATTCGGCTTAAAAAATATCATTTTAAAAATTATTTTTTCACATCTTTCAATTCAATTTTTTTCGCTTCAGGTGTTACTTCACGTGCTTCACCATCAATGATGCTGGAATCGCGATGCTGTGAACCGCCTTGCTGCATGCCTTGCATTTGACGCATTAAATCCGCAAATGGGTTTTGACCTTGAGCATCACCGCTCATGCCATTCATGTTGCCCATCATGCCACCCATCATTTTATCCATCATGGCTTGCTGACGTTTGGCCATGGTTTTCATCATGACATTTTTAAAGGCATTCTGCACCCCTGGAATCAAAATTAACAATGCCAAAACATCGGTAATTAAACCTGGAATCAGCAGGAAAAAACCGGCCAGAATTTTAGGCAAATTATTGGTCAATGCAGGATCGCCACTCATTTGTCCCATTTGCATTTGCTGCATTTGTGGCATTAAACCCGCTGAATATTTACGAATCAGGTTCATCCCGATAAAGAAGGCAATCACAAACCAGAAAAATACGTACCACATGCTGCCGACGAGGTCACCCACGCCAATCCAGACAAAAACTTCCAGGATTAAGCCAACCAGTACAATAAGAAATAATTTCATAAAAATTAATCTAATCTCAACAAAATGAATAAGGTGTAGTCATTAACTGCTTAATCACTATCAAGCTTTTTTGCTACGCTTATGTAACAATATGGGCATTATTTTATTTTTAAAGGCTTTGCATGTCATTAATTATCGGTATTGACCCCGGTTCACGCTTAACAGGTTATGGCATTATCGAAAAAGATGGGCAAAAATTAACATTTGTAGATGCAGGAACCATTCGTACCGAAACCCCGGAAATGCCTGAACGCTTGAAACGGATTTTTGCAGGTGTGGAACGGATTGTTAAATTTCATGGCCCTACCGAAGCCGCAGTCGAACAGGTGTTTATGGCACAAAACCCGGACTCTGCTTTAAAGCTGGGACAAGCCCGTGGCGCAGCCATTGCTGCCTTGGTAAATCTGGATTTACAGGTAGCCGAATATACTGCCCGTCAAATCAAGCAGTCTGTGGTCGGTTATGGCGCAGCAGATAAAGAGCAGGTACAAATGATGGTGATGCGGATTTTAAATTTAAGCATCAAACCACAGCAGGATGCTGCCGATGCCCTGGCTGCTGCGATTTGTCATGCCCATGCTTCAGGCAGCATGAGTAAAATGGCGGTGCTGAATGCTTTAGGGGGTATGGCCCGTGGTCGTAGCCGTTACAGCGGTAGAAGACGTTAAGCATGTTTAAAGATAAGGTGCAAAATCCTGACGCATTTCCCGGATCGAGGGTTGCTTGCTATAGGTAAAAGTTATTCTCTGTCCAAAGTTCCTGATGTTCTTTTTTTGGTTTGGATCAATTCGAATCAAGATTCGTTCTTCGAACTGATCATGCCTATTGTGCTCACCGATAACAATCACACCATTTCTTTCAATAACTTTATATGGGCTAAATTCTTTTTGCACAATGTCTTTAAATGATCTGCTCGCCGTACCCGTATCAGCGCGCTGCGTATAAATGACGATGAATATACATACGATCACGACTATAGCCACTATCAGATATTTATCCATCTTTCCCTCTTAGATCATTATTCTGGTCAAGTTTCCATTTAATACAATATTTTAAAATCTTTCAGATTCGAATCTGGCTGGGCTGGTGTGTTTGAATAATTCGTGAAACTTCTGCCCGACTCGGTCCTAGCCAACTTCGTTGCAAAAGCTCCTGAATAGTCAGTTCATCACCGCCAACCATGGCCTCCACTTCACCAGTGGAGAGATTTTTCACATAACCTTTCAACTCTAATTCTTCAACCTGCTGTGCAAGCCCACGACGATAACCGACACCTTGAACCTTGCCCTGAATAATCAGTTTAACTGCCCTATTCATTGACCCTATCCTTGGTTCACCACATGATAAATTGCTGCATGCATATAATGGGCCTGTAAACCGCGTATGCCTTGCTCCGCCAGCCAATCCCCCGCCAAGGCATGCAAAGTTACAATTTCATGCAGCTGGATTTTCCCGGCAAATTGCGCCTTTAAACTGGCAGCCATACCCGCCAAGACATCGCCCATACCGCCAGTTCCCATACCGGCATTTCCGGCGGTACAAATCCACAGCTGATCTTGCAGAATTAAACTGCCTGAACCTTTCAGTACCCATTGTCCGGCATATTTTTCCTGAAGGGCATGTATCGCTGCGACTCGATCATTTTCAACATCTTTGACTGAACACCCCAACAATTTTGCTGCCTCACCCGAATGAGGTGTGGCATAACTATTTGCTTTTAATATGTCGGGATGCTCCGCTAAGAACCACAATGCATCGGCATCCAGCACCACATGTAAATGGTCAACTGAATTTAACTTCGGAAACCATTTAAAATAGTGCTGTTCTGACCATGCATCACGGCCAAGTCCCATGCCAAAACTGACGGCATCAACATGATCTAATAATTGCTGAATCTCGACTTTGGTCAAGACATTAATATCTCGCAGCATGATATTGGGTGAACGTGCCAAAATTGCAGTGTGATGTTTTTCATGACAGACAATGGTGACTTTGCCCGCCCCGGCACTAAACGCAGATTCAGCCGCCATCATTACTGCACCACCCATATTTTCATGGCCACCAACGACCAACACATGACCATAACTACCTTTATGACCAAAAGCTTGGCGTTGCGGTAAATGAATACTCTGCGATGAAAGCTGGGCAATGGGCTTTAATTCAGCATCGGTAGGAATCAGGGAAATCACCTCCACCTGTCCGGCAAACTCTTTGCCTTGTCCGGTAAAGAGTCCAGCTTTCAAGCCCAAAGCTGTATAGGTATAATCTGCCTTAATGGCGCAGGGTAAGGGCTGACCACTATTTGCTTGTAAGCCGCTTGGAATATCAATGGCGATTTTCAGGCCTGTTTCAGCATTGATACTTTGAATGATCTGTTGCCAGTCTGCCCCCAGTTCCCGGTTTAAGCCGATGCCAAATAGTGCATCAATATAACCATCATATTTTTTTTGAAATGCAAACCCTGCATAAATGTTGATTTCAGTACTTACTGCCTCCTGATAGGCAGTGTTCAAATCTTTGGATGCACCCAATTCAGCAGCATAAATATCTACATCAAAACCATATTGTTTTAAATATTTAGCCGTCAGATAACCATCTCCGGCATTATTGCCCTGTCCACAGCAGACCGCAATATTTCGGATATTTTGTCGCTGAAAAATGGGAACTAAGCGCTGCGCAATCATCCAGGCCACTTGCTGCATTAAGCCATAAGAACTGTTTTGCTTGGCAAACCAGCGTTGCTCCCAAGCTTGAATACTTTGGCTATGATAAACAGGGCTATGGTAAACTTGCTGAGGCATTGTTCTTCCTTTTTTATATCATTATGGCTTCATCCGCAGCATCACAAAAAATTCCTTTAGATCAAACCGATCCTGAAGCGCTGAAAGCGTGGATTAAAGCACAGGCGTTGCAATTAGGTTTTAGTGATTGTGTCATTGCCAAACCGGATGCTCAAGAAGAATTACCACGTTTTCAAGAATATTTGAAACGTGGCTACCATGGCGACATGAAATTTCTAGAAGAAAACCTGGAAAAACGGGCTGATCCGACTTTACTAGTGCCGGGGACCAAAAGCATTATCTGTGTCCGGATGAACTACTTGGTGGAAACACCCAAGCCACGTTATGTCCCGGATGAACCAAATGCCGCCATCATTGCACGTTATGCGCGTGGTCGAGATTATCATAAAACCATGCGTGGCCGTCTCAAAACATTAGCCAGCAAAATTCGGGAAAAAGTGGGAGATTTTGAATCTCGTCCCTTTGCCGACTCTGCTCCCATCTTTGAAAAATCTTTGGCTGAAAATGCCGGCATGGGCTGGACCGGAAAACACACCTTACTGATCCATAAAAAATCAGGTTCATTTTTTGTTTTAGGTGAATTGTTCACCTCGCTGGATTTGCCTTTTGATGCTCCAGCCAGCAAACACTGTGGCTCGTGTACAGCGTGTATTGATATTTGCCCAACCCAAGCCATTGTTGAACCCTATATGCTCGATGCACGTAAATGTATTGCCTATTTGACCATTGAATATCAAGGCATTATTCCTGAAGAATTACGCCGTGGCATCGGTAACCGCGTGTTTGGCTGTGATGATTGCCAGCTGATCTGTCCCTGGAACAGCTTTGCCAAGAAAGCCACTATTGAAGATTTTAATCCGCGACATGGTTTAGATCAGGTGAGTTTACTGGACTTATGGCATTGGGATGAACAGACTTTTTTAGCCCATACCGAAGGCAGCCCACTACGGCGCACTGGTTACCAAAGCTTTATGCGTAATATTGCCATTGGTTTGGGCAATGCACCTTTTTCCACAGAAATTATGGAAACTTTAAAGCAAACTCGCGACCAGCATGATGAGATTGTGCAAGTCCATATTGACTGGGCAATTCAAGAACATCTGGCCAAATCCAGTTCCATACTGAGCCAAAATTAACAGCTATTGCTCCAGTTTTTTAATTTCAAGATACTGACAAAGTTTTACCTTAATAAAAAACATAAACTCCAGATCAGGACAAAATTATAAAAACAATAAAAAAACTTTGCAGTGATATTTATAGTAAATAGCTTCAATTTGCTACTAAATATACAATCTTACAATTACTATAAACTTTAAAAATCAATCGTTAGATGCTATTAAATTTGGTCGTTTATGCCTTTGGATTTGGCATAAATTATGTATGATAAAAGTAATAATGAAGATATTTATGGAATTTCACTAATGAATGTACGTAATGACTGGACACGAGAAGAAATTCAGGATTTATATAACCAGCCTTTTTTAGATCTGGTTTTTGAAGCACAGCGCATTCATCGTGAACATTTTGCTGCAAATACCATTCAGGTCAGTACACTACTTTCGATCAAAACAGGTAAATGCCCGGAAGACTGTAAGTATTGTTCACAATCGGCGCATTATGATTCGAAACTTGAAGCCGAAAAACGTATTGCCGTGGATAAAGTGATTCAGGAAGCCAAAGAAGCGCTTGCTTCTGGTTCATCTCGTTTCTGCATGGGTGCAGCATGGCGTAATCCACATGAACACGATATGCCTTATGTACTGGAAATGGTACGGGAAGTAAAATCCTTGGGTCTGGAAACCTGCATGACTTTAGGCATGCTCAACCAGTCGCAAGCAGAACGTTTAAAAGATGCAGGGCTAGACTATTACAACCACAATCTAGATACCTCACGTGAATATTATTCCAATGTGATCAGTACCCGTACCTTTGATGACCGCTTAAATACTCTGGATTTTGTCCGTCAAGCTGGCATGAAAGTGTGTAGTGGCGGAATTGTCGGTTTGGGTGAAAGCAGCCAGGACCGTATTGGTTTATTGCATGAGTTAGCGACTTTAGCGATTCATCCTGAATCAGTACCCATCAATATGCTAGTGCCAATTGAAGGTACGCCACTGGCTGATGTGGAAAAACTAGATGTGACTGAATGGATTCGTACCATTGCAGTTGCCCGGATTATTATGCCTAAAAGCTATATTCGCCTGTCTGCAGGGCGAGAGTCTTTGTCCGATTCTGATCAGGCACTGGCTTTTATGGCAGGTGCCAACTCGCTTTTCTCAGGTGAGAAACTCTTGACCACACCGAATGCCGGTGAAGGTAAGGACAGACAGTTATTTAACAAGTTAGGTTTAATCGCAGAAAAAGCCAAACCAACAGTCAAAGAACTCTCTGTAGATGCAATGGCTAGTTAAACTGAGCAAATTCTAAAAAAGCCCTTTTAGGGCTTTTTTTATTTAACCCGAGGTAATTAACATGCCATAACGTGTATTTAAATAATTTCCCCGACGAATGATATCTGCTCCATTGGCATGGTAAACCACCAACTCCTGAGTAAAAGTGTCATGACTGAACGAATCAAAACAATCCTGATGATGACTTAACCAAACCAAAGTGTCTGCTAATTGATCAGTGACAATATAAGTATCTGCAGTAAAATCAATGCTCATAACTACAATTTTAAATAGGTCTAAATTGGTAGTTTAATCTTTTTTTCAATTGTTTCTAAGAACTAAAAAGTGAGCCCGAAGCTCACTTTGTAATGATCCCCATAGTTTCATTTAAAGCGGTTTATTGATGCCACACTTTCTGCATTCTTTATGTTCTCCGATCTCTTCCATATGCTCATACTCATACACATGTAAGCAAAATAATTTCATAAGTAATTGAAGCATTTTCTAAACTCCATCATTGTTTATTTTTTAAGTTCAGCTTCTATAATCTGATATTTCATCCTGAAACACCAAAGTGATCAAAAAAAGATCACGGTTATTTATTAACATATTTTTATGATAATTCAAATAACTTAACTCTAATTTTTAAGAAAATTACAAAATAAAATTCACTTAAGTGCTAAAGAGACGAGACTATCCTCAAAGGCAAGAAATTTTAATCAATCAATAATTTTAGTTTCTAGAAAAACCTTAATAAAGCAATATAAAACAATAGGTTATTAAAAATAAAGACTATAATATGAATATGTAATTTTTGACTATCTAAGAAATAAAAGCTTCTTAATGAGACTTTTTTATTGCCTACCCTGCTTACACCATTTATTTTTGATTGCTTACATAGGATTTAGAATTAAAAAAGCACTCAAGAGAATTACTCTTAAGTGCTTGATTTATTTGGTGGGCCCAGACAGACTTGAACTGTCGACCAACGGATTATGAGTCCGCTGCTCTAACCAACTGAGCTATAGGCCCTGATAAGCTGAATTTGTTATATATCAACAAGTTCAAGCTAGGCAATACTAACGAAGATTTTTTCAAAAAACAAGCATTTTTACTTTCACTTGCACAGTAACACAACAATTACTGAGCATATTTTAAAGGAGGATTATTTTTCCTTAGACTCCACCCCACCCTCCTGTGAACAGATTGTAAGTTTTATAGCTAAAAACCTTTATAGTAAGTGTTTGAAAGATTCAAATGAGAGCTAATATTTCACTCCTATAAATTAAGAAGAGTAAAACTTAAAAAACAGAATGATTAATACACAATTTTAAATATTCAACACCTTTTAAATGAATGATTGTGGACTATAATTTTTTAAAAATGCAAAAATTAAATCCTCATCCACTCACGTTTTTGAAATTCAAATCATGTGAAAAAGATGAAAATCTTATACCTAAAAAGTATTACTTTAATTTTTATTTAGATTGGGAAGAAATATTTTTTAAAATCCAACTATAAAGATTTTTCCAGCTTCGACTGCAAATCACTGCTAAAGACTGCGTTCTTTTTGCTCTTCAATGCGAATTTCGATTAAAGACCATACAACAACCAGCATAAACAAACAAAATGCTAATAGAAAAGTCGAAACATACATCATTCTTTTCAATCCTCATTAAACCTAGGCCACATCGCGCCCTGTGTTTAAAAAATTTTATCTTCGACAAAAGTCTAATAGGTATTTTTTCATCTGAATAGTCACTATTTAGTCTTATTTTATATAACTTGATACATATTAAATCTTTAAGCTTAAGATTTAATATATAAAAGCAATTAATACACATATTTCATCCATCATATAATGCGTATCCATTTGGTTATTTTTAATTCATTAACACTTGACTACATACAAGAACAGGCAGAAATTAGCCAACTTTCATATAGTCAAATATCCCCTACATTCATGTTAAAAAAATTTATCGGTGAATCTGCATTTAAACTTGCAGGATGGAAATATCATGTTGAACCAGATGTACTTGAAGATAAGCAGGTTATTGTTGGATTTGAACATACATCCATGATGGATGCCGTGCTTTCACTGGCACTATTCCAGATTTATGATATAAAAATTCATACCCTGATTAAAAAAGAATTATTTAAAGGTCCCATGAAGCCTTTATTAGAAGCTATTGGGGGAATTTCTGTTGATCGAAAAGCAAATCAGGATATTGTTTCACTTATGGTTGAGCATTTTCAGCAGAATGAAAAATTCAATCTGGTGATTGCACCTGAAGCGACCCGTGCCAAAACGGGTGAATCTAGAAAGCCCATCCGTACAGGTTTTTGGTATATTGCCAAAGCCGCTGGTGTACCTATTGTTTTAATGTATGCCAATTCGCAAACCAAAGAAGGTGGTATTTTAGGCAAGATTTATCCAACAGAAATTAATCACGACCTGGCTTTGTTAAAACAGCTTTACAGAGAAAAAGTTGGACTGGATATTGTGATCCCTGAACCTAAAAACTAGTTGCTATTTGTTTAAAAACTCAAAATCTAGCTCTTTCTAAGAAAAAAGGGCTTATGGTAGAATTTGCATAATCTGATAGGCATAAGGCCAATCTACAAGGAGCATATTTCGCATGGCGGGTCATTCCAAGTGGGCTAATACTAAGCATCGTAAAGCAAAACAAGATGCGAGCCGCGCTAAAGTATTCACAAAATTCATTCGTGAAATTGTTACAGCTGCCCGTTTAGGCGGCGGTGATGTTGCGTCTAACCCACGTTTACGTGCTGTCGTTGAAAAAGCATTAGTCGCAAATATGACACGTGATACCATCAACCGTGCAATCCAGCGCGGTGTTGGCGGTGAAGAAAATGCCGATTTAAAAGAAATCACTTATGAAGGTTATGGTGTAGGAGGTGTTGCAGTTATTATTGAAACAATGACTGATAACTTAAACCGTACTGTGCCTGATGTTCGTCACTGTTTCTCTAAAACTGATGGTAACTTAGGTACTGCTGGCTCAGTTGCTTATATGTTTACTAAACGCGGTGAGATTACTTTTGAAGATGTTTCTTTAGAAGATCAAATCATGGATGTGGCTTTAGAAGCAGGTGCTGAAGATATTGAAGTTGATGAAGATGAAATCTTGGTCATTACCACTCCGGAAAGTTTTGGTACAGTTCAAGATGCTTTAGCCGCTGCCGGTCTTAAATCTGACAATGCTGAAGTTGTGATGAACCCTTCAACTAAAGCCTTAATTTCAGATATCGATCAAGCGAAAAAAATCGTCAAAATGATTGATATGTTTGAAGATCTGGATGATGTTCAAAACGTTTATACCAACGTTGAATTCACAGAAGAAGTGTTAGCTCAATTAGATGATTAATTCTTTTTCCACATAAAAAAACGCACCTGATGGTGCGTTTTTTATGTGCTTTAAAGGCATTTTTATATAAAACTGCTACCTAAACTATAATTTCAAACCCGGTTCAGTAAGCCACTACAATTCAATACCTTGTATTCCTTAATCACAAAACTGGAATGTAATGCAACCACATGCTCAATTTTACCGATGCGTTTTAACAGAATTTCACTATAATTTTCCATATCTTTAGCCACCACTTCGACAATAAAGTCGGCGGATTGCCCGGTCACTAAAAAAGCCTTAATGACTTCAGGAATGCTTTCCAGTTCTTCTAAAAACTTGGCAAAAGTATCCGTATCATGTTTATTTAAAGACACCTGCAAGAGCACATGTAAACTGAAACCCAGCTTGGCATAGTTAATATCACGCTTTAAATGGGTCATGATATTGGCTTCAATCAGATGCTTGATCCGTCGATGAACCGAACTCACTGAGAGGTTAATACGCTCAGAAAGCTCATTCAAATTGACATCTTCATGACTCAATATTTCAAGAATCTGTTTATCAAAACGATCTAGTTCCATTTTGTACTCTTTTCAATAATCGATAGCTACGCAAAATATTACATTAGCTTTGTGATATAGCAATTATTTATTTTTCACAAAATTTTAAGATTATGAAAATATTTTCCATAAGCCTTCCAGCTCATAAAGAAAGATCTTGACGCCTACTTAAAGTACCCTGAGCCACTCAAAAATAAAAAACACTCAATGTTAATTTTAATTATATATTAAAGACTTATATCGAATTTAACACTCATTCAGTCAAGTGTCCTGCTCCGGATCATCACTCATCTTTTATATTTGAATAGAAATAGATTAAAAGGAAGATGTTCGACCAAAACAAAAAAATACAGTCATTTGATTTGCAATAATACGCGCTATAGAGTGCGTATTATTATCGCTGGCTTTTAAACTCCACGCCAATCGACCCGTGCATTCCGTTCAGTGTGATAGATACGCAGCACATATTGTCCCAAGGGTAATGCCATTAAATGTTCTTTATACTGTCGAAATTCTTCAGATAAAGTTTCGCCCTGTTCTTTTTCCCAAGGTGTCCCGGGAATTTCCAGAATAGGTGCAAGCATCGAACAGACCGCAATATCAGCAAGGCCAAGACGTTCACCGACAAAATAACGCCCATGATTCTCTATCAATCTTGCATTTAAATTCTGGATGATGCTATCCATCTGCTGTTTAGATTCGGCCACCTTGTCTGCATTTAGTTGATAGCCTTTGGAAAGTAAGGCTTTGATAAGGGGTTTGGAATATTTTTCAAACTGGCGTAGATATCCCTTTTCACCAATTAAAATATCTAAGGATTCTTCACTTTCCGACAAGGTATGGGCAAGCCCCCAACGGCGCACATGTCTACCCAGTTCGTTAGCAAGCCCATTGATTTCCAAAGCCAAGTGACGTTGTTGTGGATCGGCACGCAATAAAGAGTGTTCCGGATATACCTCATCCAGATATAAAGCTATTTCAGTCGAGTCGGCAATCCAAAGATCTTGATCACGTAAAATAGGCAATTTGTTCTGCCCTGTTTTTAGCTGTGCAAAAGCACGATGTACACCTGGCACCAAATTTTGTGCGACATAATCCAATTCTTTATGATCGAGCAACCAGCGCGCTTTTTCACAAAAATGAGATAAAGGAAACTGGTATAAAATTCGCATAAAAACTCCGCTTTTATTTTTTTAGTTCTGCCAAGTCAAAACCATCTAATTCAGTCGGATACTTTAGTCACCCTATCCCGGAATTACAATGTGCTTTTTATCCAAAATATCATCTTGGTACTATTAGTCATACGCTTTTTATTTTTATACATTTTTTTGTCTTGATTATCTTTAAAGCAGATATAAACCCATAAACTTCAAAAAATAAATGTTTAAAAAAATTCAAATCATGTTGTTTTTTAAACACTTAATATATGCAAAATAAATAAAAATCTTGCAGTTTTTATCTTAAACAGCTTTGTACACGACAAAAAAAGATAACTCATTGAAATAATGGCATAATACTTGTTTTCTGACGACGAATATGATGACACATTTCAATGAGTTACATCTCATCTTAAACAAATATCTAAAGTGGAACAA